>JAFTFD010000276.1 GCA_017449745.1 Lachnospiraceae bacterium | reverse complement strand
CTTCGTTCCGGGGAGACCGCCGGGGATTTTGCCACAACTGCGGATGTGATAAGGGAAGTGCTTCTCAGATATGAAGAGGAGGGGAAGCACTTTGATTCCTTTATGTGTCTCTATCCCACAGCACCGTTTATTACAGCAGATATTTTAAGTGAAGCATGGAAGAACTTCGATGGGGCAAATACAGCGCAGGATGAAGTGAAGGAATCTGCCTCGGAATCCGGAAAAGGCCTCTCTGAATGGACTGAGCAGGGGGCGCCGGATGCAGTAGTTCCCGTCGTGAGATTTTCCTTCCCGCCACAGAGGGGCTTTGTCGTGAAGGACGGCCTGCTGGCATACAAATGGCCCGAGTACCGCTCGATGAGGTCCCAGGACCTGGAACCGTTTTATCACGATGCAGGCCAGTTTTACCTTGTCCGGACGGATGCTTTTATGAGAGAAAATACGGTGGTTCCTGAAAACACGGCGCCGCTTGTCCTGCCGGAGACTATGGTGCAGGACATTGATAACGAAGACGACTGGATCCTGGCAGAAATGAAGTATAAGCTGCTTAAGGGGTAAGGTAATATCTGTTCGTAACTGTTCATGAAACCGGAGAATAAAAATGTACTACATCAGAGTAGATGCAAATGATCAGATCGGGATCGGCCATATGATGCGCTGCCTCTCCATCGCGAGAGCGCTCAGAAAACAAAGGAGCGAGGCGACTTTTTTTGTCGCCGACAGGATCAGCGCCAAGATGGTCGCGGAGGCCGGCTACGGCTATATCTGCCTGCACTCGGATTACGATCACCTGGAGGTAGAGGCGGACCGTCTGCTGCAGATCATGCGCGAAAAAGGCGCGGACAACCTTCTTGTTGATTCCTATTTCGTCACACCGAATTATTTAAAGGCGATCCGCGAGGTCGCGAACGTGACGTATATAGACGATATTGACAAGTTTATTTATCCGTGCGATCTCCTGATCAATTACAATATCTACGCTCACAACCTGGAATACGAGCGCCGCTATAGGGAAGCCGGATTAAACACGCAGTTTGCGCTTGGACTGGATTATATGCCTCTCAGAGAGGAATACCTGGACATCCAGCCTGCGCTCCATGAAGGGATGCGCCTGCTCGTCACAACAGGAGCGACTGACCATCTGAATGTCCTGGCGCACCTGCTGCGGGAGATCCGTATGGCGGACATGAATGAGCAGCTGGAGATCTATGCGATCGTCGGGCGCTATAACGAGAACAGGGAAGACCTGTACGCGGAATTCGGGGAGATGAAAAACGTTCATCTGTTGGAGCCGCAGAAGGACCTGGTACAGCTGATGCGTGACTGCGACATGGCGGTAACGGCAGGCGGCACGACCGTCTATGAGCTGTGCGCGGGCGGCATTCCGTCCGTTATGCTCACCATCGCCGACAACCAGATGCGCGCCGCCAAAGAATTCTCAGGGCGGGGGATCATCCCCTATGCAGGCGATGTCCGCACCGATATGTGCGGCACGATGATCAATGTCCTCGGAGAGCTGCGTAAATATATGGAAGATCCTGCGCTCAGGGCAGAGACGACCCGCAAAATGAAGCAGGTCGTGGACGGAAGAGGGGCAGACCGCCTCGCAAGGCTCCTGCTGCAGAAGGAAAAACGCTAACAGTTGCGAAAAACACTGATAAAGGAATAGAACATGGGTAATATACAACAGGAAATTGCAAGACGGCGGACCTTCGCCATTATTTCGCATCCCGATGCAGGTAAGACTACACTGACGGAAAAATTCCTGCTCTACGGCGGTGCGATCAACCAGGCCGGCTCCGTCAAGGGAAAAGCGACTGCCAAGCACGCTGTCTCGGACTGGATGGAGATCGAGAAACAAAGAGGTATCTCCGTCACCAGCTCCGTTCTGCAGTTTGAATACGAGGGCTGCTGCATCAATATTCTGGATACGCCCGGACACCAGGATTTCTCCGAGGATACGTACAGGACCCTGATGGCGGCGGACTCCGCAGTCATGGTGATCGATGGATCAAAAGGTGTCGAGGCGCAGACCAAGAAGCTATTCAAGGTATGTACGATGCGGCATATCCCGATCTTCACGTTCATCAACAAGATGGACAGGGACGCCATGGATACCTTCGATCTTCTGGATGATATCGAGAAGAACCTGGGGATCGATACGTGCCCGGTGAACTGGCCGATCGGTTCCGGTAAGGATTTTAAGGGTATTTTTGACAGGGATTCAGAAGAGATCGTCCAGTACGAGGGAACCGAAAAGGGTACCAAAGAGGGAACGGAGACGAGGATCCCTCTTGCCGACTCCGCTGCAGTTCTCGGGCATATCGGACAGAACGCCTATGATAAGCTGACGGAGGAGATCGACCTTCTGGACGGCGCTAGCGCGGAGTTCGATCTGGACGCTGTACAGCACGGACAGCTCACACCGGTATTTTTTGGTTCTGCGCTGCAGAACTTCGGCGTGGAGATCTTCCTGAGAGCGTTCCTTAGAATGGCACTGCCTCCGACAGCCAGAATGACAGACCAGGGCGAGATCGATCCCGTCGAGAATTCTTTCTCCGCATTTGTCTTTAAGATACAGGCGAACATGAATAAGGCGCACAGAGACCGCGTCGCGTTCATGCGGATCTGTTCCGGACGCTATGAAGCCGGCATGGAGGTCAAACATGTCCAGAGCGGAAGAGTCCAGAGACTCTCCCAGCCCCAGCAGCTGATGGCTTCCTCCAGAAAGATTCTGGATGAGGCGTACGCCGGAGATATCATGGGCGTCTTCGACCCCGGGATCTACAGCATCGGAGATACGCTCTGCATGCCCAAAGACAGCTTCCGCTATGAAGGTATCCCGACATTCGCGCCGGAGCATTTTGCCAGAGTGCGCCAGGTGGATACCATGAAGCGCGACCAGTTCGTCAAGGGGATCACCCAGATCGCCCAGGAGGGCGCGATCCAGGTTTTCCAGGAGTACAACACCGGTATGGAAGAGATCATCGCCGGCGTCGTTGGCGTCCTGCAGTTCGACGTCCTCCAGTTCCGCCTCCAGAGCGAGTATAACGTCGAGATCCGCCTGGAAATGCTGCCTTACGAGCATATCCGCTGGATCCTGAACCCTGGCATCGACGTCAAGAAGATCGTCGGCACGACGGATATGAAGCCCGTCAAGGACATGAAGGGAAATCCGTTGCTGCTGTTCGTCAATCCCTGGAGCGTCGGCATGGTGCTCGAGCGCAATAAGGGGCTGCAGCTGGAAGAATTCTCAAGGAACTGAGTACCACAGCCTCATGTTTCACTTTCGGTGAAATAGGAGGCTGACAGTCCTGAATTCTTGCGAATCTGATATCATTTGAAAAACAGGTGCAGTTAGGATATAGTATACATGTGGCTTTATGCCGCAGCAGTGTGTCTTAGCGTAGTAACAAGCGATAGATTACAGAGGTGTTAATTATGGCACAGGATATGGAAAATACGAATGAGATCACCGGCGGCGAGATCGATCTCGGCACTGTTAAGATCGCGGACGACGTTGTAGGTATGATCGCGGCATATGCAGCGATGGAGGTGGAAGGCGTGCACGGCATGGCCGGCGCCAGCTCCAGTTCCCTTTTCGGCAAGAGCGGCTATAAGAAGTCTGTCAAGGGCGTCAAAGTCGAGCTCTCTGACAGCTCTGTCAAGGTCGATCTGGCCGTGACGATGGACTACGGTTACAATATTCCGACGACGAGCAGCAAGGTCCAGACCAGGGTCAAGGCTGCCATCGAGAATATGACAGGCCTTGGTGTCTCCGATATCAATGTCCGTATCGCCGGGATCAATATTCCGGATGATTCGGAGGAGACCTGATCTTCGGTGTGCGGATCGTATTTTTCCGACCGGGAGCATCCGGATCAATACAGAGGAAATGTGATTCATGAAGAGAAGCAGTTTACGCGAACAGGTCTTCAAGCTCCTGTTCCGCATAGAATTTAACAGTCCGGAGGAAATGCCCCAGCAGGAAGAGCTCTTTTTCACGAGCGGCGACCTGCAGGTCACGGACAAGGATAAAACTTATATAACGGAGAAGGTGAACGCGATCGTGGAAAAGATCCCGGAGATCGATAGCCAGCTCTCCGACAAGATGAAAGGCTGGACAGTCGACCGCGTCGGGAGAGTGGAGCTGGCTATTTTAAGGCTTGGCGTCTACGAGATCCTCTACGATGATGAGATCCCCGCAGGCGTGGCGATCTCCGAGGCAGTTGAGCTGGCAAAAAGATTCGGCGCCGATAATGCCGGATCCTTTGTCAACGGCGTTCTGGCGAAATTTGCCTGAAAGGGTTACTATTCACAGTTGTCCGGAACAGAATCTCCTGTTCGTCGTGCTTGCGCGTAAGAGCAGGAGATTCTGTTTCCGGGCAGAATGCGAAGCAGGAACCTCCACCCCATGAGCAAAGCGCATCTGCGTGAGCAGATGTCTCACGTGTATAACACGTGGTTTTGCGAATGCAGTGTGGAGGAACTGTGAAGAGTAATTATCAGAGCCGGAGGTGATCTGTTATGGCATCTAAAAATATATATTCTGTCGGACAGGTCAACGCTTACATCAGGAGAATGTTTTCGGAGGACTATCTGCTCCGGCAGATCCTTGTACGCGGGGAAGTCAGCAACTGCAAATATCATTCCTCCGGCCATATTTATTTCACATTGAAGGATGCCTCTGGTACGCTGTCCTGCGTGATGTTCGCGGGCCGTCGAAGAGGCCTTTCTTTTCCTATGAAGGAAGGCGACCAGGTCGTCGTCCAGGGATCTGTGGACGTCTATGAGCGCGGAGGCAGCTACCAGCTTTACGCGGAGAGGATCATTAGAGACGGAGCCGGGCTTCTCAATGAGCGGTACGAGCTGCTGAAAAAGCAGCTGGAAGAAATGGGCATGTTCGATGAACAGTATAAACAACCCATTCCCAAATATATCAGAAGGCTCGGCGTCGTGACGGCGCCTACCGGGGCAGCTGTCAGGGATATTATCAATATTGCGACGAGGAGAAATCCGTTCGTCGAGATCATTCTGTACCCTGCGATCGTGCAGGGAGATGAGGCAGCGCCCAGTATCATCCGGGGGATCCATGCCCTGGAACAGATGGGCGAGGACGATCCTGCCAAAAAAGTGGACGTCATCATTATCGGACGGGGCGGCGGATCCCTGGAGGATCTGTGGGCGTTTAATGAGGAGGCAGTCGCGCAGGCTGTCTTTGAATGCTCCATACCGATCATCTCTGCGGTGGGCCACGAGACTGATACCGTCATCACCGACTATGTGGCGGATCTTAGAGCGCCTACGCCCTCTGCGGCTGCGGAGCTGGCCGTCTATGAGTTCAGCGCATTTACAAGACAGCTGGCGGGATACCGGGATTCCTTAAACAGCTCGATGCAGAAGACGATCGTCTCTCTGAGGCACCGGAATTCGATCTTTACAAGGGAACTGGATCATCTGTCCCCCGCAGCAAGGCTCCGGGAAAAAAGGATGCAGCTGCTGTTTTCCCAGGAGCAGATGGAGAGGCTTCTTACGGACAGGATCTCGCGGATGCGCTATCAGCTGAGGATCTCACAGGATCTGGAGCAGCTGATGCTGCGCCGGATCGAGAGTGCAAGGCGCAGGGCGGAGTCCGATGCGCAGCTTGGGTCCGACATGAAGAGGATCCTGACAGAGAAAAAACACTCCATGCAGCTGCTGGCGGCAAGACTTGAGAAGGTCTCGCCGATCCTGCGGTTATCAGGTGGTTACGGATTCCTTACGGATGAAAAGGATATGGTGATCACCAGCAGCCGGCAGATCCAAAAGGGCAGCCGGTTTACGGTCAGGATGAAGGATGGAAGCGTGAAAGCGCTGGCAGAGGAAGTCTCCACGCAAAGCGCTTCGGCATTGAGGTAAGGGTGAGATCATGGAAGAAAAGAATGAGGCCAGGGTGACTGCAGAAGAGGCGCAGGAAGAAATGAGCGTCGAAGAAGCTTTCGCCGAGCTTGAGAAGATCCTCGCGGAGATGGAAAAGGAAGATGCCACGCTGGAGGGGTCTTTTGCAAATTATGAGAGAGGGATGAAGCTGATCCGCTTCTGCAACGAGAAGATCGACCTTGTCGAAAAGAAGGTCCAGATGATGAATGCGGATGGAAGTCTGTCGGATTTTGAATGATCAGTGAGAGGATCGTCGATATGGAAACGAATGATTTTCATGTACTGTTAAATAAAAAAGCTGCCGAGTGTGAGGCGGTACTGCAGAAATTTCTGCCCCGGCAGGAGGGCTTTGCGGAGCGTGTGATCGAGGCCATGAACTACAGCGTTCTGGCTGGCGGAAAGCGCCTCAGGCCGATGCTGATCCTGGAGACTGCCGCCATGTACGGCGCGGAGCCGTCCATGTATGAGCCCTTCATGGCAGCTCTGGAAATGATCCACACCTATTCCCTCGTTCACGATGACCTGCCGGCCATGGACAATGATACATTGCGCCGCGGCAGGAAAACGACATGGAATGTCTACGGAGACGGCATGGCGGTGATCGCGGGCGACGGCCTTCTGAATCTCGCCTATGAGACAGCGGCCAGGGCAATCGAAAATGCCGGATCAGAACTTCAAATGCGCAGGGGGATCCGCGCCCTGAATGTTCTCGCACGCAACGCCGGTATTTATGGCATGGTAGGCGGGCAGTGCGCCGATATAGAAGCGGAGAACAGGGAGACTCTTGAGACGGCATCCGATGAGGAGAAAGAGGCGCTTCTTGTCTATATTCACGAGAACAAGACGGCGGCCATGATCCGCAGCGGTTTCCAGATCGGCGCGATCCTGGGAGGGGCTCCCGAAGAGGATATCGAAGAGCTCGGCATTATCGCGGACAGGATCGGCCTTGCATTCCAGATTCAGGATGATATTCTGGATGTGACGGGGAGCAGTGAGGACCTGGGCAAGACGATCGGCAAGGACGCCGAGGAGGGCAAGGTCACCTACGTGTCCCTGCACGGTCTGGAGGCAGCCGCTGAAAAAGTGGAGAGCTTAACGCGCGAGGCTCTGGAGGCAATGGACCGCCTGCATGTGCAGAACGATTTCCTGCGTGAGCTGGCGCTTTATCTCGTCGTTCGCAGCAACTAGGAATGGCCGGCAGATACTTTAAACTGATATTCGCTGCCGCAGAAATTTTGCGGCAGTTCGGGGAAATATAAATGAGTTTGCTTGATAAAATCAATAAGACGGGGGATATACGCAAGATCCCGCCTGAAAAATATGACCAGCTGGCGCAGGAGATCCGCGCCTTTCTCGTTGAGAAGGTCAGCACCACGGGCGGACATCTGGCCTCCAATCTCGGCACGGTCGAATTGACGATGGGCCTTCACCTGGCATTGAACCTGCCGGAAGACAGGATCATCTGGGACGTCGGGCACCAGTCCTATACCCACAAGATCCTGACCGGCCGAAAGAGCGGCTTTGATACGCTGCGGCAGTACCACGGCATGGCGGGATTCCCCAAACGATCGGAGTCCGACTGCGATGCCTTCGATACAGGCCACGCCTCAACGTCCATCTCGGCAGGCCTCGGCCTTGTCAAGGCAAGAGACCTTCTGGGAGAAAAGAGAACGATCGTGTCCGTTATCGGGGATGGAGCGCTGACAGGCGGCCTTGCCTTCGAGGCGCTGGACAATCTCTCTGATCTTAATACGAACTTCATTATCGTCCTGAATGACAACAACCGCTCGATCTCCGAAAATGTCGGCGGTCTTTCGTCCTATCTGAACGACATCCGCTCTTCGGAGAAATACCTCGATCTGCGCGACAGGATCTATTCGTCCCTCAAGGACAGCAACCCGACTGCGGTCAGCAGGATCCGCCGCGCCAAAAACGTGTTCAAATCCCTGTACTCGCAGGGTATGCTCTTTGAGGAACTGGGAATCACGTACCTCGGGCCGATCGACGGGCATAATGTCAGCGAGGTCGTCAGGGCGATCCGGGAGGCGAAGAGGATCCGCAAGGCTGTCGTGGTGCACATAATCACCAGGAAGGGCGAGGGCTACCAGCCGGCGGAAAAACATCCGGCGAGATTCCACGGCACAGCGCCGTTTGAGATCGAGACAGGGCTGCCCAAAAAGAGCGCGGCTGTCAGCTACACGGACGTATTTTCCACTGTTATGATCAAAATGGCGCAGCGGGACCAGAAGGTCGTCGCGATCACGGCTGCCATGGCGGACGGGGTGGGACTTAAGCGGTTCCGCAATATTTTCCCGGACAGATTTTTCGACGTCGGAATTGCCGAGGAACATGCCGTGACCTTCGCGGCGGGACTTGCGGCCGGCGGCATGAAACCGGTCGTGGCCGTTTATTCCACCTTCCTGCAGCGCGCGTATGACGAGATCGTCCACGACGTCTGCATGCAGGACCTGCCGGTCGTTTTTGCCATCGACCGGGGAGGGCTCGTAGGAGCGGACGGCGAGACCCATCAGGGGATCCTGGACTATTCGTATTTATCCTCGATCCCGAATATGACGGTGATGGCGCCCAAGAATAAATGGGAGCTGTCCGATATGATCAAATTTGCGCTGAAATTCGGGCATCCGGTGTCGATCCGGTATCCCAGAGGCAGCGCCTTCGAAGGGCTGCAGGAGATCCGGGAACCGATCGTATACGGCAAAAGCGAGCTGATAAACAGGGGAGAAAAGGTCCTTCTGTATGCAGCCGGCAGCATGGTGGAGACAGCCCTGAAAGTGCACGATCTTCTCGGGGATGTCTGTGACTGCAGCATTGTCAATGCCAGGTTCATCCATCCGTTTGACGAGGAGATGTTAAAAGAGATGCTGCCGGGGCATTCCCTTCTGGTCACGATGGAAGAGAACGTCGCAAGCGGCGGATTTGGAGAACATGTTGAGGCCTGGGTGGCGGAAAACGCGCCGGGGACGAATGTAATGTGCGCCGCGATCCCGGACCGGTTCGTGGAACACGGCAGATGCGATCAGCTGCTGCGCGACCTCGAGCTGGATGCAGAGGGGATCGCCCGGCGGATCCGGGAGCGGCTATGAAAAAGAGACTGGATGTTCTGCTCACGGAGGGCGGCTTCGCGTCTTCCAGGGAAAAAGCAAAGATCATGCTGATGTCCGGGATCGTGTATGTGAACGGGAACAAGGAAGACAAACCCGGCACTATGTTTGACCCGGACAAGGCGCAGATCGAGGTCAAAGGCGAGACGCTTCGCTATGTCAGCCGCGGAGGACTGAAGCTGGAAAAGGCGCTGGCCGTCTTCCCAATCGATCTGTGGGACAGGATCTGCATGGATATAGGCGCCTCGACCGGCGGCTTTACGGACTGCATGCTGCAGAACGGAGCGGCGCATGTGTACTCGATCGACGTGGGGTACGGGCAGCTTGACTGGAAGCTCAGAAGCGATCCGCGTGTCACCTGCATGGAAAAGACGAACTTCCGATACGTGAAGCCTGAGGACCTTAAAGGTCCCCAGCCGTCTTTTGCCTCGGTGGACGTCTCCTTTATTTCCCTCTCGAGGATCCTGCCTCCTGCGTACGAGATCCTGACTGACGGCGCCGAGATGGTGTGCCTGATCAAGCCGCAGTTTGAAGCCGGCAGGGAAAAAGTAGGGAAGAAAGGCGTCGTGCGCGACGCAAAAGTGCATGAAGAAGTCATACTGGCCTGCCTTCAGTACGCGAAAGAGGCAGGATTTACGGTCCTGGGACTTGATTATTCGCCGATCCGCGGGCCGGAAGGAAATATCGAATACCTGATGCATATCAGAAAAGGCACGCCGGAAGGAACGGGTGCATCTCTGTCAGCGGAAAATGCTGCCGGTATAGTACACGATCTGGTGGACAGATCGCACGGGACTTTGTAGAACGAAATACTTAATGCCCTCATCTATGCATGAGTCGGGCTACTTAAAAAACAATGAAATACTTTTATATCGTCACAAACACGACTAAAGAGACTTCACAGCAGCTTGCGATACAGATCAAGGATTATCTGGAAATGAAGGGCAAGGCCTGTGTCATCGCCAAGGACGAACCGGGAAGGGTCGCACCGGATAATGCGGAGTGTGTGATCGTTCTGGGCGGCGACGGGACGGTGCTGCGGGCAGCCAGGGAGACGCTGGACCGGAATCTTCCGATCCTGGGGATCAATGTCGGGACCGTCGGGTATCTCACAGAGGTAGACCGGGAGTCCTGGCAGGAGTCTATTGACCAGGTCCTCGCGGGAGAGTTTACCCTTGAGGAGAGAATGCTCCTGGAAGGCCGGATGGAGGATGGCAGCGTAGAATACGCCCTCAACGATATCGTGTTCACGAGAAGGGGACAGCTGAGGATCTTCAGCTACGATATCTATATCAACGGGCAGTTTCTCAATAAACTGAGCGCGGACGGCGTGATCCTGGCTACACCCACCGGGTCCACGGCTTACAATCTCTCCGCGGGAGGCCCGATCATCGAACCGTCTGCCAGAATGATCCTGATGACACCGATCTGTCCTCATTCCCTGAATTCGAGGAGCGTGATCTTATCGCCGGATGATATCGTGACAGTGAGGATCGGAAAGACTTCCAGCGCGCCTGTGATTGAGGCAGACGCAAACTTTGACGGCGGAACAAGCGTGCAGCTTAAGACGGGGGATGAAGTGCATGTCAGAACGAGTTCAAGGACGACGAGGCTGATCAGGTTAAGCCATCGTTCCTTTATGGAGACATTGCACAATAAGATGTACAAGTAATACAGGGGGAGGAATGCAGACTAAGAAACAAAGACTCGCGAAGATCCTTGAGATCATTGCGCAGCAGGATATCGAGACGCAGGAGGAACTGGCACAGGCTTTATGCAGCGCCGGTTATAACGTCACGCAGGCGACGGTCTCCAGGGATATTAAGGAGCTCAGGCTCAGCAAGAGCCGCATTTCCGGCGGAAGGCAGAAATACATCGCTTTTCGCGGAGCGGAGCGGGACATGAATGACAAATATGTCCGCGTCATGGCTGATGCGATCAGCTCCATGGATCAGGCACAGAATATTCTGGTGATCAAGACGGTCTCCGGAATGGCAATGGCTGTCGGTGCCGCGCTGGACGCCCTTCATTTTGACGAGGTCGTCGGGTGCATCGCGGGAGATGATACGATCATGGTGGCAGTCCGTACCGTGGAGGATACGAAGCGCCTCATGAAGAAAATAGAAGAGATGGTAGGGTAGGTAGTCATATATGCTGATCAGTCTTCATGTTAAGAATCTTGCCCTGATCGAGGAGGAAGAGGTCCTCTTCGAAGACGGGCTGAACATTCTGACAGGTGAGACGGGAGCCGGTAAGTCCATCATCATCGGCTCTGTCAATCTTGCACTCGGTGCGAAAGCGGATAAAAACCTGATCCGCACCGGCGCGGAATATGCGCTTGTTGAACTCGTTTTCCGCATAGACAACGAGCGGCAGGCGGAAAAATTAAGAGAAATGGAAATAGAGCCGGATGAAGACGGCTGTATTCTCATAAAACGAAGGATCTATCCCGGCAGGAGCGTCTGCAGCGCAGCCGGGGAGACCGTAACGACCAAGCAGCTGCGGGAGATCGCATCGCTCATGATCGATGTCTATGGACAGAGAGAGAACCACCGGCTGCTCCGTAAGGAAGCGCAGCTCGACGTGATCGATGAATATTCCGGTGAGGAGGCAGCTGCGGCCAGGGAAAAGGTCAGGAATGACCATCGCCTGTGGCGAAAGCTAAAAGAGGAATACGAAAAGGACGATCTGGACAACGCCGCCAGGATCCGGGAGATGGATCTTATCGCCTATGAGATCCGCGAGATCGAAGAGGCGCAGTTAAAAGACGGAGAGGACGAAGAACTCGACGCCCAGTATCGGCGCATGTCCAACTTCCGCAAGATCAGTGAAGCCGTGCAGATCGCGCAGGCGCTGATGGACGGAGAGGAACAGGGAGGCAGCGCGTCTTCCCTGATCGGAAGAGCGCTTCGCGAACTCCTCCATGTGCAGGGAGTCGATGAGTCCCTCGATGCGATCACGGCACAGCTCTCTGATATCGACAGCCTCATTTCTGAGGCTTCAGGAAGTCTCTCCTCCTATATGGAGGACCTCTCTTTTGATCCCCAGGAAATGAACCGTATTGAGTCAAGACTGGAGACGATCCATCATCTCAAGGACAAATACGGCAGAACGATCCCGATGATCCGGCAGGGACTTGAAGAGCGGAAAGAACGCTATGCCCAGCTGGAGGATTACGATGCTGTTCGCGCAAAGCTGAAAAAAGAGCTGCAGACCGTTCATGACAGGCTCATGGACGAGTGTTCTATTTTGTCCGGAATTCGCAGGAAAGCGGCAAAGGAATTTGCGCAGGCTTTAAAGGCAGCGCTTCTGGATCTTAATTTTAACCAGGTCGAGCTGGAGATCGAAATCGACAGCGACGACAGTGAACCCGGCGCCAACGGGTATGACAGGGCGTCCTTCCTGATCTCCATGAATCCGGGCGAAGCCATGCGCCCGATGGATGAGATCGCGAGCGGCGGCGAGCTCTCGAGGATCATGCTGGGCCTTAAGACAGTTTTTGCCGGAAAAGACGATATTTATACCTTTATCTTTGATGAGATCGACAGCGGCATCAGCGGGCAGACAGCCTGGAAAGTATCCGAAAAGCTGGGCCAGCTGGCCAGGAACCACCAGATCCTTTGCATCACGCATCTGCCGCAGATCGCAGCCATGGAAGATGCTCATTACGAGATCGCCAAGGTCCTGAAAGACGGCAGGACGATGACCCATATCCGAAGGCTGACCGAAGACGGCAGCAACGAAGAGCTGGCAAGGCTCCTTGGCGCGGCGCAGCTGACGGAGAGCGCGCTTGAAAACGCGCGGGAGATGAAACAGCTCGCAGGCAGAACAAAAACAGCCGGCTGAGCCTTTTAACGGTCTGGTAATGCTTCCCGGAGGTACGGATGGAAAAAGAACTCGGAGATCTGAGAGGACTGTTTGATGAGATCATCAGTTCTTTTGAATATGTGGATGTTTCCGAGATCCCGAATATTGAACTATACATGGACCAGGTGCTGACCTTTATGGACCGGCACCTGGCTCCTTATGCCCGGGATCCGGAAAATGACAAGATCCTGACCAAGACGATGATCAACAATTACACCAAGAATCATCTGCTGGCACCGCCTGTCAGGAAAAAATATGACATCGATCACATGCTGATGCTCCTGATCATCTACTACATGAAGAGTTTTCTTTCGATCAGCGACATCGGGGAGATCCTGAAACCTATCAGGGAAAAATACGTAGAGCCTTTTTCCGGCAGGAAAAACGTCGTGATCAGCAGGAAAAATCCCAGAGGGAACCTGGGCGGCGGTGAGGAGGGCAGCGGCAGCGGCTCTTCCGAATCTGAAGGAGCGGAGAGCAAAGTTCTCAAAGAAGGAGAGGTCACGATGCGCGACGTCTATGCAGAGCTGTATGAGAGCCTCATAGACGAACTGGAAAATGTGGTAAAGCAGACAAATGACCAGTTCTCCGCCGCGGAAAGATCTTTTGCAGAGTTTCCGGAGAAAGACAGGGAGCAGCTGCAAAGACTCGACCTGATCAGCCGTATGAGCGCGGAGATCTATATCAAAAAACTGTTCATAGAGAGAATGCTGGACAGCGGGATGTACAATGACCCGCACTAACAAACTCTAAGGCAGTAAAATACACTGCCTAAGAGTTAATAACGTGCTAAAAGTCACACATTGTGTGACGTTTGCGGCACTAACAAACAGTAAGGCAGTAAAATACACTGCCTAAGAGCGTCCAGATTATAAGAATAATTGAGGAATAAATGAGTATATACGATACACTTAACGATCAGCAGAAAGAGGCTGTTTTTAAGACGGAGGGACCGGTGCTGATCCTGGCGGGAGCCGGAAGCGGCAAGACGAGGGTCATCACGCACAGGATCGCGTATCTGCTGGAAGAATGCGATGTCAATCCATGGAATATTCTGGCCATTACATTTACCAATAAAGCGGCGGGAGAGATGCGGGAGCGCGTTGACCAGCTTGTCGGATTCGGCTCTGAGAGCATCTGGATCTCGACCTTTCATTCCATGTGCGTCAGGATCCTGAGAAGATATATCGATCAGCTGGGATACGGATACCAGAACAGTTTTACGATCTATGACACGGACGATCAGAAGTCCCTCATGAAACAGGTCTGCCAGAAGATCGGCATCAATACAAAAGAGCTGAAGGAACGCGCGATCCTGGGTGCGATCTCCCACGCCAAGGATGAACTGATGACGCCGCTCCAGTACAAGGATACGCACAAGGTATTCTATGAGGAGCGCATGATCGGGGACGCCTATGAGGAGTACCAGCGCCAGCTAAGAGCCAACAATGCTCTGGATTTTGACGACCTGCTCATGCTGACCGTGGAGCTGTTCAAGACGCGGGAGGAGATCCTGAGATCCTATCAGGACCGCTTCCAGTACATCATGGTGGACGAATATCAGGATACGAACCTGGCCCAGTTTGAGCTGGTGCGCATGCTGGCGGGCGAAAACAGGAACCTCTGTGTCGTCGGCGATGATGACCAGTCGATCTACAAATTCCGCGGTGCCAATATCCGGAATATCCTGGACTTTGAGAAAGTATTCCCTGACGCCATGGTCGTCAAGCTGGAGCAGAATTACCGCTCCACGCAGAACGTCCTGGATGCGGCCAATGCGGTGATCCGGCACAATGTCGGCCGGAAGAACAAGGCCCTCTGGACGGACCACGGGAAAGGCAGCAGCATCCATTACAGGGAATTCAATACCGATTACGATGAAGCGGATTTCATTGCGGAGGATATAGACAGGCACCTTCGGCAGGACCACAAGCTCAGCTACAAGGATTTTGCCGTGCTCTACAGGACCAACGCGCAGTCCCGTGTGCTGGAAGAAAAATTCATCATGCACTCCGTCCCCTACAATATTGTCGGCGGACAGAATTTCTACAGCCGCATGGAGGTGCACGATATTTTAAGTTACCTGCGCACGATCGACAACGCCTCCGATGATATCAATACCCTCAGGATCCTGAACGTTCCCCGAAGAGGCATCGGGAAAACGACGATCGACCGCCTGACGGTGTATGCGATGGATAAAGAGATGACGCTGTTTTCCGCGATGGAGATAGCGCAGGAGATCCCGGGGATCGGCAAAGGCGCCGCCAGGATCTCGGAATTCGTCCAGCTGATCCGGGACTTAAGAGACTATGCACAGGAACACAGCGTCGAGGAACTGATCGGTAAGATCATCGAGGAGATCGAATACGAGCAGTGGCTCAATGATTATGACGACGAGACAGCGGAAGACCGCATTAGCAATGTCAACGAGCTGATCTCCAAAGCCGTCCAGTACGAGCGGGATGCGGAGGAGGACGCGGGTTCGGAGGATTCCCAGGGGCCGTCTTTATCCGGTTTCCTTACGGAAGTGGCCCTTGTGGCGGATATCGATAATGTCGAGGGAAGCGATGAGAAGGTGCTGCTCATGACCATGCACAGCGCTAAGGGCCTGGAATTCCCTCATGTTTATCTGGCAGGGATGGAGGAAAACATTTTCCCCAGCTATATGTCCGTCAACTCGGATGATCCGGACGCGCTCGAGGAAGAGAGAAGGCTTGCCTATGTCGGTATCACCAGGGCAAAGGAAGACCTGACGATCACCCGGGCCATGAGCCGCATGCAAAGAGGCGAGTGGCAGTACAATCCGGTGAGCCGTTTTGTACTTGAGATCCCTGAAGAGCTGCTGGATACATCACCCCGCAGGAAAAACAGAAAAGATTACGATTTTGACGATCTTGGTGAGGACGATGATTTTTCGTTCTCCTTTAATAAAGATGATTTTGGATCCGGAATGAGCAGGTCCCGCAGCAGCTTCGGATCGGGAAATGGCTCCGGTAGTTCCGGCTTTTCCGGTTCCGGGAGATCCTTCGGATCTTCAAACGAGGGAAAAGGCTTTGGCAAATCGTTTAGCAGCGGATCTGTATCGACGCAGGATAAAGCGCCGGCGCGCCGGGACACCCGCTTGAAGGCGATCTATGTAAAGCCGCAGACAGCACCGGAGAAAAAGCCCTATATTGCCAAAGCGGGAGGTCTCGGATCCCTGCAGAAAGGGATGCCGGCGGGAACGAAGCCGGATTATGATACCGGCGACCGCGTATCCCATGTCAAGTATGGCAGCGGTACCGTTACTGCGCTGGAAAAGGGACCGAAGGACTACAAGGTGACCGTTCAGTTTGACGAAGCGGGCCAGAAGATCATGTATGCAGGCTTTGCCAAACTGGAAAAACTGTAATGATTTGACGGGAGGAAATGATGAACGGAAAGACCATGCTGAAACTGGTCGGAAAAGCGATCAGAAGGGAAGCCCGGAAGGAGCATAATATGATCGTCAGTATTCTTGCTGTCATTGGCCTTATCCTGCTGATCGCGATCGTGCTCTATGCGATCGTCAGGTTCATGACGCCGGATGAGTATGAAGGCTATGACGATGCGGAATATGATACGAGCGGGCTGCATCATAAAGAGGATAAGGATTAAAATGCAGGCGGCAGGTATCTTCCGGATCTGCGGTTCCTTCGCACAGATCCACTAACATTTATTGCTCGCTTCAGGCAGGCACCGCCTCCAAACTCGAATCCGCGCTGATGCTTGGATTCTCAGACAGTCGGCTTTGAAGGACAGCTTGAAAGCTGTCCTTCATCCTGCCTTACGGTCACAATAAATGAAGTGGATCTAAGTGCTCATACACAGCATATCCGGAAGATACCTGCCGCCTGCTTCCAGTTTGGGTAAATAAATTTCAGAAATAGAAGCTCTTTTTGTATAACAGCATCAGATGACTTGGAGGTTTGATTGAGAAAAGGCGACATTATTGACGGTGTGATCAGCCGGGTGCAGTTCCCGAACAAGGGACAGATGACCGTGGAGGAAGAGACAGGGCGCATTGCCGTAACTGTCAAGAATACACTGCCGGGACAGAAGGTCCGTGTGCGGATCGGGAAAAAGAGAAACGGCCGGGCGGATGCGGCGCTTCTGGAGATCCTGGAGCGCTCGCCTGATGAGCTGCCGGAAAACGAGATCCCCTGCCCCATGCATGATGTCTGCGGCGGATGTACGTATCTTTCCCTGCCTTATGACCGGGAGCTTAGCATCAAGCAGATCCAGGTGATGGAACTGCTGCAGAATGCCCTGGACAGTGTTGGCAGAACAGACGGGGAGCCTGTTTCGGAAGAGAGCGTCAGCGACCAGGAAAAAGAAGCGACGAAGGACGCGGCTAAAGACGCAACGAAAGACGAAGGAAAAGCGGAACCTTGGAGAAACGTCATGACCTGGTATGAGGGAATCTATTCCAGCCCCAGGATCTTCGGCTTTCGCAATAAGATGGAGTTTACCTTCGGAGACGAATATAAGGACGGCCCGCTGACGATCGGCATGCACAGGAAGGGAAGCTTTTACGACCTCGCGGACGCCTCGGAGTGCGCGATCGTCGATGCGGATTATCGCAGGATCATCCGCTGTACGAGGGACTTTTTCAGAGAGAAAAAAATTCTCTATTTTCACAGACAGCGCCACACAGGATATTTACGTCATTTGCTGGTCAGAAAAGCTTCCCACACCGGGGAGATCCTTATCGATCTCATAACCTCCGCGCAGATGGATGCTGAGAAGGAGAAGGAGCTCCTGAAGGAATATACGGAGGCTCTACTTTCCATGGAGTATGAGGGCAAGATCGCCGGGGTCCTGCACACGCGTAATGATTCTGTTGCGGACACCGTTGTCGATGAGGGCACGGAGATCCTCTATGGCAAAGACAGCTTTGAGGAGACCCTCCTTGGCCTTCGGTTTGTGGTTACTCCATTTTCCTTCTTCCAGACCAACAGCTACAGCGCAGAGGTCCTGTACGAAATTGCCAGGGAATGGATCCGGAAGATCGTTTATTCAGGGAGCCCCTTAAAGCAAAATGGAAAGGGCAGTGAAGAACTGGCAGAACTCCCTGTGATCTATGAGCTGTACTGCGGTACGGGAACGATCTCCCAGCTCGTCTCTCCGGTCGCCTCGCAGGTGATCGGCGTCGAAATCGTGGAGGAGGCTGTTGAGGCCGCCAGAGAAAACGCCAAGAGGAACAGGGTCGACAACTGCACGTTCCTTGCGGGCGACGTATTAAAGGTCTTGGATGAGATCGAGCAGAAACCGGACCTCATCATCCTGGACCCTCCCAGGGACGGTATTCATCCCAAAGCGCTGCCGAAGATTACTGCCTATGGGGTGGAGTATATCCTGTATATTTCCTGTAAGCCGACGAGCCTTGCCAGAGATCTGCCTTATTTTATCGCTGCAGGATACAGGCCGGTGCGGGGTGCCAGTGTCGATCAGTTTGTCTGGTCGGGGAATGTTGAAAGCTGCGTACTTTTAGAGCGGGTGAGCAGGTAAAGCGAATGACCGGGAGAAGAAAGCTCAGAAGAGAGAATCTGATAGCCTTGCCGGTGGAATACATATAACTTTCTATATGAAGATTGAAAAGAATAATAAAAAATTGGCTGTAGTTCTCGAACTGATTCCGTTGACAGCGGCGCTGATCACCTTTATCCTGATCAAATCGCAAAGTCATTCCGAACTGAGCAGGAATGTGAGCACTATCACCATGGTATTGGCGCTTTCAGGATTTGTATTTTATCTGTTGGGGAGAAAACTGGCGGGAGAGGAACCTGCAGTCAGGATCCTTGGTATTTTTGATCTTTTGTCAACAGCAGCAGTGATCGGATTCTATATTCTGGCGATCTTCAGTTTTGGATTGTAATAAGTTAGAAACGAAGGATGGATCATGTCAAAGAGCAGGCTCGAAGCGTTCAGCGATGGAGTGATCGCGATCATCATCACAATAACCGTATTACTGATCGATCTGCCGGAGGGAGATGACTGGCAGGCTTTAAAGGCAATGCTGCCGCTTGTCGCCTGTTACGCAGTCAGTTTTACGATCGTCGGGGTGAACTGGGTGAATCATCACCATCTGTTCCAGATCGCGGAAAATGTCTCCGGGAGGATGCTGTGGGCAAATCTCCTGTATCTGTTCGTTTTATCCTTCATCCCGGTGACGACAGGCTGGGTGGGAAGATCCGGGTTCGGCGTCTTTCCTACGAGAGTTTATTCTGTGGTCAATCTGTCGGTAGCGATCGCCTATATCCTGCTGCAGAAAACGATCGTCGTAGGCCATGAGAACAGCAGGGTCCGGGAAGAATTCAGTGAGAGGGGAAAAGAGGTCTGGGTCATTTCCATGGACCTTCTGGCCCTGGCGAGTACCTACATTTCCAAAGTCCATTATGTTTCTATCATCCTGCTGATCGTGGCGATCGCTCCGTGGATCATTCCGGATCTGCGCTCCAAGCGGATCATGGAGGATCGCTGAACCAGGAACAAAGAGTGTGAACTGTTGCGCTAAACGGCATTTTAT
>JAFTFD010000017.1 GCA_017449745.1 Lachnospiraceae bacterium | reverse complement strand
TTACGGAGGCGTTTTTAAGCCAGGCGGAGAAGACTACAGAGTTCGTGATATCGGATGACGGAGAGGCAGTTCTTAAATGCCTTGGCCAGACTTTCAGGGGAACGCTTCCTGCGAAACGCTATTATAAACAGGATGTGGAATTGACAATGGAGTCAGAGACAGAGAGAAGGACTTTCCGGATCATTTTAAGGGAAGGAGAGGATCACAGCGTGCCGACGAAGATCGAACTCTATTCCGAAGGACTGCCGGCGACCAACGAGCCGTCCCACACTCCGCCGCTGTCCGTATATTTGACCCGCGTTTCGGATTAATACGCCGTCGCTGTCTGTAGTACAGGATAAGGCCGGCCTGTGGGAATCAGTGACAGGAAAAATACGATTTGCGAAGATTTCTTTATTATCTTTGCCAATTGCCACAATTTTGGTTATCGATTAATATATCTTGTGGATTTCGAAAGGGGAGGATCACAAGATATGGGCAGCAATAAACCGGAAGATCTGGCAGCAAAGTGGATGGAGCGCTTCGAGGAGAAGACGGAGATCCATCTTTCCGATGAGGAAGAATGCGTTCTGTATGAGATGAGGATCGTGCCGGTGGGAGAGGCTGTTGTTTGATTTTCGTTAAGGCAGGCACATCAGAACGGCTGTCGTTCGATTTTCATAAAACAGCACATCAGTGCAGATGATAATTATGAGTCATATGAATACGGGCGGCTGTATCGGGAATCCCGGTACAGTGCCCGTTTTTTTACGTATAAATAGGTGCAATCTTAGCATCCTGTGATAGAATGATGCTAAGGTCAAAAGGCAGAAAAACAGTTATTGATGTGGAGCGGCAGATGGCGACATGGAATTCCCGGGGACTGAGAGGCTCCCTGCTGGAGGAAGAGATTAACAGAACAAATGAGACTTACAAGGACCAGAATCTTTGCCTGATCCAGAAGATCCCCACTCCGATCACGCCGATCAATATCGACAAGGAGAGCAGGCATATCACGCTCGCCTATTTTGAGCAGAAGAGTACGGTCGACTATATAGGAGTCGTACAGGGGTATCCTGTCTGCTTCGACGCAAAGGAATCCAAGACGACGACCTTCTCCATGCAGAATATCCATCCGCACCAGGTCGCGTTCATGGAGCAGTTTGAAAAACAGAATGGGATCGCTTTTTTCCTGATCTATTTTACTGGAATCGAGGTCTACTATTATCTGCCTTTTCGGCATTTCCTGCCTTTCTGGGAGCGCATGCAGGCGGGCGGGCGCAAGAGCTTTCGCTATGACGAGCTGGATCTGACATGGATCCTCCCGTCCAGACCGGGCGTCATGGTGCCGTATCTGGAGATGATCAACAAGGATATTCTGGAAAGAGACTGAGAATATGAGGATGCTCAGTTTCTGGAATAGGGGCGGCGTGTTCCTGAGGGCCAAACCAGCGAATCGCTGTGAAAAGGCATAAAAGGCTGATTTTATTGACAATAATGGTGTAAATAGATATACTACGGTTTGGTTTATCACGTTAGCATAGTAAAGTAAATTCGCGGCATGGGGAACAGTATGATTTCAAAGAAACAGGAATTGCTGCATACGCCCGAGGGCGTATGGGACCACTACGGAGTGGATCTGAAAGAGTACAGGGAGATCTCCGGCAGGATCCTTGGAAAAATGCATCTGTACGGTTATGAGGATATCAAGACGCCGGTTTTTGAGTATTTTGACGTCTTTTCGAGGGAGGTCGGAACGACCCCCAGCCGCGAGCTGTACAAGTTTTTCGACAGAGCCGGCGATACGCTTGTGCTGCGGCCTGACTTTACCCCTTCCGTCGCCAGATGTACGGCCAAGTATTTTATGGATGAGACCAAGCCGCTGCGGTTCTGCTATGAGGGCAGCGCTTTTGTCAATATTACAGGCCTGCAGGGAAAGCTGAGCGAATCCACACAGATGGGCGCGGAGCTGATGAACGATGCGAGCGTCTACGCGGATGGCGAGATGCTGGCGCTTCTGATCGAGTCCCTTCTGGGGACGGGGCTGACCCAGTTCCAGATCACGGTCGGAAACGTCGAGTATTTTAAAGGGATCTGCGACGCGGCAGGACTTGACGA
This sequence comes from Lachnospiraceae bacterium, assembly GCA_017449745.1. GTDB lineage: Bacteria > Bacillota > Clostridia > Lachnospirales > Lachnospiraceae > CAG-791. The sequence goes on along the minus strand of JAFTFD010000017.1, from coordinate 2,311 downwards.
GGAGACGGAAGCGCAGCTCAGGGACTATATCAGCGGAAAGAATTATTACGCGGCAGAGTCGCTGCTCATCGATACAGGCGTGGAAAAGGAGTATCAGGAGCAGTTCTTAAAGATCACCGACTTTTTTGACGGAGCGGAGGAACTGAGGGAGGTGCTGAGCACTGCGCCCAACGAGCGCTCCAGGGAAGCGGTGCAGAGACTGATCGACCTGATGGAGGTCCTTCGCTGCCACGGACTCGAAAAATATGTGAGCTGTGATCTCTCCCTGCTGTCAAAATACAGATACTATACCGGCATTATTTTCAAAGGGTATACCTATGGCGTCGGCGAGGCGATCGCGACAGGCGGCCGGTACGACGCGCTGCTGGAGCACTTTGGGAAAAAGGCACCGGCGATCGGGTTCATGATCGGACTCGATACACTGATAGAGGCCCTGCGCATGCAGCATATCCCGATCCATACGGAGGAGGATCCGGAGGTCGTCTTCTATTATGAGGACAACTATGAGGAGCAGCTGCAAAAGGTTCGGGAGATGAGAAAAGAAGGAATCGCCGCAATCCTGTGCCCGGCTGAGGGTTGACAGGCAGGTTGATTAGATATTGCAAAGGAAAATATATGCAGGAACTGACGATAGCATTGACAAAAGGACGCCTCGCCGGGAAGACGATGGAGCTCTTTAAAAAGGCAGGCTATACTTGTGAGGAATTGGAGCCGGGCTCCATGGAGCGGGACTCCAGAAAGCTGATCTTCCGCAATGAGGAACAGAAGCTGAATTTCTTCCTGTCCAAGGGACCGGACGTTCCCACCTATGTGGAGTACGGCGCGGCGGATATCGGGATCGTCGGATCGGATATCATCATGGAGGAGAGAAGGCGCGCTTACGAGGTGCTGGACCTGGGATTCGGCAAGTGCAGGATGTGCGTCTGCGGACCGGAATCCGCAAGAGAGCTTTTGCAGCATCATGAGATGATCCGCGTCGCCACCAAGTATCCGGTCATAGCCAGGGACTATTTTTACAACAAGAAAAACCAGACCGTGGATATCATCAAGCTGAACGGATCCGTGGAGCTGGGGCCGATCGTGCAGCTGGCGGACGTGATCGTCGATATCGTTGAGACCGGATCGACGCTCCGGGAGAACGGACTGGATGTCCTGGAAGAGGTATGCAGCCTGTCTGCCAGGATGATCGTCAACCAGGTCAGCATGCAGATGAAGACCGAGCGCATCCACGAGCTGATCAGTGCGGTGAGAGCAGCCCTGTAAGAATTGCAGGAATACTGGGGAAAATACACGGAATATACGGAAAACAGGAGAATCGTCCAGAATGAGAATCGTAGAACTGACACAGCAGTCCCAGAATGAGCTGCTGACACTGCTGCAGGGAAGGAACCCTGCGAGCTACCAGGAACAGCAGGCGACGGTGGACGCCATCATTGAGAACGTCCGCACCAAAGGGGATGAGGCGGTCCTTGCCTATGAAAAGCAGTTTGACCGCTGCGAGATGACACCGGAGACTCTGAGAGTCAGCCGGGAGGAGATCGAGGAGGCTTACAACAGCCTTTCCCCGGAATTTGTCGAGGTCATCCGGCACGCAGCAGCGAATATAGCGGAGTATCACGAGAAGCAGAAGGTCAACAGCTGGATCACCACAAGGGAAGACGGCGTGATCCTCGGCCAGCGCGTCACGCCGATCGAAGTCTCCGGATGCTATGTACCGGGAGGCAGGGCGGTCTATCCGTCCAGCGTCCTGATGAATATCGTCCCGGCCAAGGTGGCAGGCGTTAAGAAGATCATCATGTGCACACCGCCCGGACAGGACGGAAAGGCGGCAGCAGGCTCCCTTGTTGCGGCAGACATCGCAGGCGCGGATGAGATCTACAAGGTCGGCGGTGCCCAGGCGATCGCGGCGATGGCTTACGGAACCCAGACGATTCCGCAGGCGGATAAGATCACTGGCCCTGGCAACATATATGTTGCTCTTGCAAAAAAAGCATGCTTTGGCATTGCGGGCATCGATTCCGTGGCGGGTCCCAGCGAGATCCTCGTGATCGCGGACGAGACGGCAGATCCCCGCTATGTGGCGGCAGATCTCCTCTCCCAGGCGGAACACGATCCGCTGGCCAGTGCGATCCTGCTCACGAACAGCCGCACTCTTGCGGAAGCGGTATCCAAAGAGATCGATGAATTCTTAAAGACACTGAGCAGGGCTGAAATCATAAACCAGTCGCTGGATAATTACGGATATATTTTCGTCAGTGAGGACATGGACAGGCTGATCGACGCGGCGAATGCGATCGCCAGCGAGCATGTG
>JAFTFD010000275.1 GCA_017449745.1 Lachnospiraceae bacterium | reverse complement strand
ACCGTCCCCTGTCTCCATGATCTTAATTTACAGGAGGAAGTGGAAATGACTGAGGAAATTATGAAAGTTCTGGATGGTGAGATTTTTGCCGTATGGTTTCTGATCGGCACGGCTTTCGTGTTCTGGATGCAGGCGGGTTTTGCCATGTGCGAAGCCGGCTTTACCAGGGCTAAGAACGCCGGAAATATTATCATGAAGAACCTGATGGATTTCTGCATCGGCACTGTTATGTGGTTTATCTGCGGCGCATCCCTGATGCTCGGGCCGAATATCATGAAAGGTTTCGCCGGCGGGTTCAGCTTTGACGTTTTCACCAACTACGCCGATTTTAATTATTCTGCGTTTGTCTTTAACCTGGTCTTCTGTGCGACAACGGCGACGATCGTCTCCGGATCCATGGCAGAGCGCACCAAGTTCTCCAGCTACTGCATCTACTCCGCGGTGATTTCCGCGATCATTTATCCGATCGAGGCACACTGGACTTGGGGCGGCGGTTTCCTCGCACAGTGGGGATTCCACGATTATGCGGGATCCAACTGCATCCATATGGTCGGCGGTATCTGTGCCTTTATCGGAGCATGGATGCTGGGACCGAGGATCGGTAAATTTGACAGGGATAAGAGCGGAAAGGTCACAAAGGTCAACGCATTCCCCGGACATAACCTTGTAATTGCTGCGCTTGGCGTGTTCATTCTGTGGCTTGGCTGGTACGGATTTAACGGCGCTGCCGCGACCGATGTTCCGACACTTGGATCCGTATTCCTCACAACAACTGTGGCGCCTGCGGTAGCAACCGTTGTCTGCATGATTTTTACCTGGATCAAATACGGCAAGCCGGATGTGTCCATGTGCCTGAACGCCTCCCTGGCCGGTCTGGTCGCCATTACCGCCCCCTGCGATGTAACAGACTGCGCGGGTGCTGCCATTATCGGTGCAATTTCCGGGCTTCTAGTTGTCTTCGGCGTATGGTTCAACGACAATGTCACACACGTTGACGATCCGGTCGGAGCCGTGGCGGTCCACATGTTCAACGGGATCTGGGGAACAATCGCAGTCGGCCTGTTTGCCACCAGTTCAGCGCCCGGATTTGCAGTTGCAGGAATCAGCGAAGGCCTTTTTTACGGCGGCGGCTTCGGACAGCTGGGAAAACAGCTGGGCGGCATGCTGGTAACGATCCTCTGGACCGTAATCACCATCTATATCGCATTTACTGTTATTAAGATGACAGTCGGCCTCAGGGTTACGGAAGAGGAAGAAATCATGGGACTCGATTCCACAGAGCATGGTCTTCCCTCTGCCTACGCAGGCTTTTCGATCATGGATATTTCCAACACCATGACGATGCAGGTCAATGAAAACACAAATCTCGGCACAGATGACTATGAAGAGGCATCGGAAGCCAAAAAGAACGCAGCCGTGCCGGTGATCCGTGCGGATGGCGCAGGTGTTCCGGAGATCAGCACCGGTATTTCCAAGGTCGTTATTATCGCAAAGCTCTCCAGATATGATGCGCTCAAGAGAGCGATGAACGATCTTGGTGTCACGGGCATGACGGTCACCCAGGTCATGGGCTGCGGCATTGAAAAGGGAGCCGGAGAGAGATACCGCGGCGTCGAGATCGATGCAACGCTCCTGCCTAAAGTAAAACTGGAAGTCGTCGTCAGCGCGATTCCTGTCGATGATGTGATCGCAGCGGCAAAGAAATCCCTGTATACGGGCCACATCGGAGATGGCAAGATTTTTGTCTACCCTGTGAGCCGTGTCGTCAAGATCCGTACCGGTGAGGAAGGATTTGCGGCCCTGCAGGATGTGGAATAAGGGATGCCGGGGAGATCAAGGAAAGACAGATGTACCGCGGGCAGGCGCACTATACTACGACCAACTCGGAGGTGCTGGCCTATTTTGAGTACATTTATTTTGCAAGAAGCGACTCCGTGATCGATGATTCCATCGTCCGAGGGACTACGATGAAGCAGATCGTGGAGATGCTGCGGGAGGCGGCGCAGCCGGGAGTGAATCAGTGGAAAAAGAAGGGGGATGGTATGGCAGCATTTGAGCGTGTAATGTCGGGAATTCCGGAAATGGACCGGATGCTTGACAATATCCGAATGGGTGACAACGTCGTCTGGAGAGTCTCGGATCTGGAGGAATTCCATCTGTTTCTGGATCCGTTTCTGGAGCAGGCGATCAGGGACGGAAGGAAAATCATTTATGTGAGATTTGCAAGCCATCCGCCGCTGACAGCCGGTCATCCGGAGATCCGTACAGTGCCGATCGAGCTCTCTCACCGCTTTGAGACCTTCACAGTTGCGATCCATAATCTGATCGAAAAGGAGGGGAGAGATACATTCTATGTGTTTGACTGTCTCTCCGAGCTGCAGACGGCCTGGGCGACAGATCTGATGATGGGGAATTTTTTCCAGGTGACGTGTCCGTTCCTGTTTCAGCTGGATACTGTGGCTTTCTTCCCCGTGATCCGGGGCAGGCATTCCCTCCAGGCAACAGCAAAAATAAGGGAGACGACACAGCTGTTCCTGGATGTGTACTCCGATCAGAAAACCGTTTATGTCCGGCCTGACAAGGTGTGGAACAGAAGCTCCGAGACAATGTTTCTCCCGCACCTTTATGACCGCAGTGCGGGGACGTTTGAACCTCTTCTGGACGGTGTGCAGGCAGGCCGCTTTTACCAGGTACTCAACAGACATCAGCGTTCCGGATCCGAACAGAATATTGATTCCTGGGACCGCTTTTTCAACTTCGCGGAGCAGCTCCATGAAAATGGAGCGGATGTCACGGATGCCTGCGAGCATATCTGCGATATCATGATGAGCCGGGACGAAAAAATGAGGATCCTGATCAAGAAGCATTTCGAACCGGAAGATTATTTCTCCGTTCGGGATCATATGATCGGCACCGGAATGATAGGCGGAAAAGCCTGCGGAATGCTGCTGGCCAGGAAGATCATTGAGAACCTGTATCCCGGGATGTATGAGGTGATGGAGCCACATGACTCCTACTATATCGGCTCGGACGTCTATTATACCTATATCGTGGAAAACGGTTACTGGGACCTCAGGATCCGCCAACGTACGGAGGAAGAGTATTTCAGCCTGGCGGAGACCTTTGCGCAGTGTCTAAAGTCCGGAAACTTTTCTCCGGACCTGGAGGACAGGTTCCGCCTGCTGCTGGAGTATTACGGGCAGGATCCCATCATCGTGCGCTCCAGCAGTATTCTGGAGGATGGATTCGGAAATGCGTTTGCCGGAAAATACGAATCGGTATTTTGCGCGAATGCAGGGACACTGGAGGAACGCCTGGAGGAATTTGAGACAGCGATCCGGACAGTTTATGCCAGCACGATGAGTCTCTCAGCCCTGGACTATAGAAAGAGGCGGAATCTGGCAGGGCGCGACGAACAGATGGCACTGCTTGTCCAGCGGGTTTCCGGATCCCATTATGACCAGTATTATATGCCCTGCGCGGCAGGTGTCGGATACTCCTACAGCCCTTACAGATTTCTGGAGAGCCTGGATCCGGCAGCCGGTATGCTGCGCCTTGTCATGGGGCTCGGGACCTCCGCCGTGGACAGGACAGAGGGTTCTTATCCAAGACTTGTTAATCTGGACGCCCCGGAAGCGACAGCGCTTACAACGATCTCCGAAAGACATCAGTTTTCCCAGCGCAGACTGGAGGCAGTCAACAAGGAAACCAAGTGTCTGGAAAGGATCTCTATGGAGGAGATCCTTCCGAAGCTTCCAAGGTATCTGCAGAATATTCTGCTTGAGCATGACTATGAGGCGGAGCAGCGCTTCAGCGACAGAGGGGAGTACAGGACCGTTCAGTTTATTTCGTGCCGGGGACTTGTCCGGAACTCAAAAATGATGGAACAGTTCCGGAATATGATGCATATTTTACAGGAGGAATACGGGCAGGCTGTAGATACAGAATTTACTGTCAACCAGTCAGAGAGCGGCGAGTATATGATCAATCTCCTGCAATGCCGTCCGCTGCAGGTCTTTCAGGATACCGGAACCGTGACACTGCCGCAGGAGCTGGAGGGCAGGCGCATACTGCTCGAATCGAAAGGAGCCTCCATGGGGCTTTCCAGGGAGACTGGGCTGGACTTGATCCTTTACGTGGATCCGATGGCCTACTATACCATGCCGTACAATGATAAGGACCGGGTCGCAAAAGCGATCTGCAGAGTAAACTGGGAGTACAGGAATGCGGGAAAACACATGATGCTGATCGTTCCCGGCAGGATCGGGACCTCTTCCCCGGAGCTCGGTGTACCAACAGCTTTTTCGGATATCAGTGAGTTTGAGGTGGTCTGCGAGGTGGCGGAGTCCGGAGCAGGATACAACCCGGAACTGTCCTATGGCAGCCATATTTTCCAGGATCTGGTCGAGGCAGACATCCTCTATACAGCCGTTTTCGAGAATGAACACACTATTCAATATCATCCCGAGATACTGACGCAGATGCCGAACAGGCTGGGAGAGCGCTTCCGCGACCTTAAGGATCTGGAGCAGATCGTAAAGCTCTGCGACGTCTCTGCGCCGGATTGCCGGGTTTACAACGACCTTCGGCGGGAGAAACTGGTGATCACGATTTGAGGCAGGGAGACAGGGGACGGTTCTGTGTCTCCTTTGTCTTCGGGAAAGGTACAGAGTACCCTGAGCAGGAGACACAGAACCGTCCCCTGTCTCCTCGTGTTCCAGTAAAAGACTATTTACTTTTTCAGGATCCCGCACTATAATATCCGTAATGCCAAAGGCGGCAGCTATCTATACTTTTTCAATATTGATCGAGAGGCAAGGGCGCTTCAGGTTCATAACCTGAAGTGCCCTTTTTGCGTGTTTCTGAAAGCGGTGCACATGCCGGCAGGTATTTTCGAGCCATGCTTGCATGAGCGAGGAAATACCTGCCGGCATGTATAGCGCGCCAGCGCGACATGAGCGAAACGAAGTGAAGCGAATGTGCACCGCTTGAAACAAATTGAGCTGTGCTTGCACAGGCGAGGAAATATATGCTGTCGTGTATAGCGCGCCAGCGCGACATGAGCGGAACGAAGTGCAGCGAATGGGCACCGCGTAGAATAAACATAGGCAGGAGGAAACATCATGGCAGACCAGCTTGAGAGAATCAGAAGAGAAGGACTGTATTCCCCGGAGTTCGAGCATGACAACTGCGGAATCGGAGCCATTATTGACATGGAGGGCAAACCTTCCCACAGGATCGTTGATGACGCCCTTTCCATCGTGGAAAACCTCGAGCACAGAGCGGGCAAGGACGCGGAAGGAAAGACCGGAGACGGCGTCGGTATCCTTACGCAGATCCCGCATGCCTATTTTTCCAGGATCATGAAAGAACAGGGTGTCATTCTGCCGGGAGCAAGACAGTACGGCGTCGGCATGTTTTTCTTTCCGCAGAACGATCTGGAGATGAGACAGGCGAGGTCCATGTTCGAGATCATTGTCCGGAAGGCAGGCCTGTCGATCCTTGCCTGGAGAAAAGTGGACTCGGATCCTTCTGTTCTCGGCAGACGCGCAAAAGAGTGTATGCCCAATATTTACCAGGTCTTTATCCAGCGCCCGGAAGAGGCTGCGGAAGACATCGATTTTGACCGCATGCTTTATGTCGTGCGCAGGGAGTTTGAGCAGAGCAGCGTAAACACCTATGTTCCGTCTCTTTCCTGCAGAACGATCGTCTACAAGGGAATGTTCCTTGTCGGTCAGCTGCGCACCTTTTTTACGGACCTGACGGAGCCTGACTACGAGTCCGCGATCGCCATGGTGCACTCGCGCTTTTCCACGAACACGACGCCCAGCTGGAACCGCGCCCACCCCAACCGCTACATCGTTCACAACGGGGAGATCAATACGATCAAGGGAAATGCCGACAAGATGCTCGCGAGAGAAGAAACGATGCACACAGGAAGCTTTTCTGCGGAGGACATGACAAAGGTCCTGCCGGTCATCTCCCAGAGCGGCTCGGATTCCGCCATGCTGGATAACACACTGGAGTTTCTTGTTATGAGCGGGATGGATCTGCCCCTTGCGGCCATGATCACGATCCCGGAGCCATGGGCGCATAATGAGACGCTCTCTCAGGAGGAGAGAGACTTTTACCAGTATTATGCGACCATGATGGAGCCCTGGGACGGACCGGCTTCGATCCTGTTTTCCGACGGGGATGTGATGGGAGCGATCCTCGACAGGAACGGTCTTAGACCCTCCCGGTATGTGGTGACAGACGACGGACTTGTGATCCTCTCCTCCGAGGTCGGTGTACTCCCGCTGGAGGAAAAACATATCATCAAAAAAGAGAGGATCCATCCCGGCAAGCTCCTGCTCGTGGACACCAAGCAGAAGAAGATCATCTATGACGATGAGCTCAAGGAAAAATATGCCCGCGCAAAACCGTTCGGCGAGTGGCTGGACAGAAACCTCCTGCAGCTGACAGATCTCAAGATTCCCAACCATAAGGTCCCGTCCATTACGGGGGAGCAGAGGAAGACCCTGCAGAAAGCCTTCGGCTATACATGGGAAAATTACCACGACAGTATCCTGAACATGGCGCTGGCGGGAACAGAAGCAATAGGATCCATGGGGGTGGATACACCGATCGCCGCGCTCTCGGACCAGTATCAGCCGCTGTTTTACTATTTTAAGCAGCTCTTTGCCCAGGTGACCAATCCGCCGATCGACGCGCAGAGAGAAGAGATCGTTACATCCCGGACCGTCTATCTGGGCACGAACGGAAATCTTCTGGAGGAGCAGCCGCAGAACTGCCATGTGCTCAAGATCAACAATCCGATCCTCTCCGACCTGGATCTTCTGAAGATCGAGGCCATGAAAAAGGACGGCTTTAAGGTCGCGAAGGTCTCGACGCTGTTTTATAAGAGCACGCCCATGAAGCGCGTGCTGAATCATCTGTTCGTGGAAGTCGACAAGACATATAAAGAGGGCACGAATATCCTGATCCTCTCTGACCGCGGCGTGGATGAAAACCATGTGGCGATCCCTTCGCTTCTCGCTGTCGCAGCGGTGCACAAGCATCTGGTCGACACGAAAAAATGCACAGCCCTGTCGCTTATTCTGGAGTCCGGAGAGCCCCGGGAGGTCCACCATTTTGCGACGCTTCTAGGGTACGGAGCCTGTGCGGTCAACCCCTATCTCGCTCACGCGACGATCGCGGAGCTGGTGGAGGAAGAACTGCTCGACAAGGATTATTATGCCGCAGTGGATGATTATGACAAGGCGATCCTGTCGGGGATCGTAAAGATCGCCTCCAAGATGGGAATCTCCACGATCCAGTCCTACCAGGGCAGCAAGATCTTTGAGGCGATCGGCATTTCCGAAGACGTCATCCATGACTATTTTACGGGGACAGTCAGCCGCGTAGGAGGTATTTCCCTGGAGGATATCGGAAGGGCTGTCGATGCGCAGCACAGCAGGGCCTTTGACCCTCTGGGGCTTCCTGTTAACAAAGAACTTACAGCGCTCGGCAGACACAAGGAGCGCAGCCAGGGAGAACACCACAGATACAATCCGCAGACGATCCACAAGCTTCAGCAGGCGGCCAGGGAGGGCAGCTATGAGAAGTTTAAAGAATATACCAGGATGGTAAATGCGGAAAATACGGGCTATCTGAGAAGCCTGATGGATTTCCGCTACCCTGAGGCAGGTATTCCTCTGGAAGAGGTGGAAGAGGAGGCACAGATCGTAAAGCGCTTTAAAACAGGCGCGATGTCTTACGGGTCCATTTCCGAGGAGGCGCACCAGACACTGGCCATTGCAATGAACCACCTTCACGGAAAATCCAACAGCGGTGAGGGCGGCGAGAGCGAGGAGAGGATCCTCTCCGCAGGCACGGAAAATGACCGGAGCTCCGCGATCAAGCAGGTGGCAAGCGGGAGATTCGGCGTGACGAGCCGGTATCTTGTCAGCGCCAGGGAGATCCAGATCAAAATGGCACAGGGGGCAAAGCCCGGAGAGGGAGGACATCTCCCCGGCAGAAAGGTTTATCCCTGGATCGCCAGGACGAGACATTCTACGCCCGGCGTGAGCCTGATTTCGCCGCCTCCGCACCATGATATTTATTCGATCGAAGATCTGGCGCAGCTGATCTATGATCTTAAAAACGCAAACAGGAACGCCAGAATTTCCGTCAAGCTGGTCTCCGAGGCGGGAGTCGGCACTGTGGCGGCAGGTGTTGCCAAGGCAGGCGCAGGGGTCATTCTGATCTCCGGCTATGACGGCGGCACAGGAGCGGCACCGCTTAGTTCCATTCACAATGCAGGCCTGCCCTGGGAGCTTGGCCTTGCCGAGACCCATCAGACGCTTCTGGCCAACGGGCTCAGGAACCAGGTGGTGATCGAGACGGACGGAAAGCTGATGAGCGGCCGGGATGTCGCGATCGCGGCGATCCTGGGAGCCGAGGAATTCGGCTTTGCCACGGCACCCCTGATCACTATGGGATGCGTCATGATGAGAGTCTGCCAGTCGGATACATGTCCGATGGGAGTTGCCACACAGAATCCGGAACTGCGCAAGCGCTTTTCCGGAAAACCGGAGTACGTGGAGAACTTCATGCTCTTCATTGCCAGAGAACTGCGTGAGATCATGGCTTCCCTGGGAGTGCGCTCCATTGACGAACTGGTCGGAAGGACAGACCTTTTAAGGATCAGGGACGGTCTATCTGAAAAAGAGAAAAAACTGGATCTGTCCCGCATCCTCATGGACATGTCGGGAGAAGACAGAATGCAGTCGACCTATCATCCGCAGTTCCAGTATGATTTCCACCTTCGGGATACATTGGATGAGAAAGTGCTGCTGGGAGATGACAGGATCCGGAAAGCATTGGCGGATGGGACGGCTGCGGAGATCCCGGCTGTGGTCCGCAATACAGACCGGGCAGTCGGTACGCTGCTGGGTGCGGAGATCACCAGGAAATATCCCATGGGCCTTCCTGAGGATACAGTCCGTGTGAACTGCAAAGGGTCCGGCGGCCAGAGCTTTGGCGCATTTATTCCGGCCGGCCTCACGATCCGCCTGTGCGGTGAGAGCAACGACTATTTTGGCAAAGGATTATCAGGAGGCAAGATTATTCTCACGGCGCCGGAAGAGGCGGGCTATGATCCGCACAGCAATATTCTGGTCGGGAACGTCGCGCTGTACGGGGCGACATCCGGACAGGCTTACATCGCAGGTATGGCAGGAGAGCGTTTCTGCATCCGCAATTCCGGGGCGCACGCGGTGGTCGAGGGCGTCGGAGAACACGGCTGCGAGTATATGACGGGAGGGTGCGTCGTCATCCTCGGCCCTACCGGCAAGAACTTTGCCGCGGGAATGAGCGGCGGAATTGCCTATGTCCTCGATGAAGACAACCGCCTCTATAGAAACCTCAATAAACAGATGGTCTCCATGGAGGATGTGAAATATAAGAGCGACCTTGAAGAGCTCCGCCAGATGATCACAAACCATGTGAAATATACGGGTTCAGAGAAAGGAAAAGAGATCCTCGAAAACTTTGACCTGTATGTGTCGCACTTTAAAAAGGTCATCCCTGAGGATTACAAGGAGATGCTGCGGCTGATCGCTGAGGCGCAGGAGCAGGGCGCCGATCCCGAGACGGCCAGAGTCGAGGCATTCAGGGCATTTGTCGGATAAAAACTGTCAACACAAAGAGTCATAGGATGCGTCCCCTTGACGCAGGAGGTAAAGAGATGGGCAAAACGACCGGGTTTCTTGAATATGAGCGAAAGGAAGGCCCTGTCCGCGCAGAAGAAGTGAGGGTGCAGGACTTCATGGAGTTTCATGAGAGACTCCCGCTTACTGAGCAGAGCAGGCAGGCAGCGCGGTGCATGGACTGCGGGATCCCGTTCTGCCAGGCAGGGGTGATGATAAGCGGCATGGCATCCGGCTGTCCGCTCCATAACCTGGTACCGGAGGTCAATGACCTCGTCTACAGGGGCAGAATGGCGGAAGCGTACCGCCGGCTGTCCGTGACACACAGCTTTCCGGAGTTTACGAGCCGGGTGTGCCCGGCGCTCTGCGAAGCGGCCTGCACGTGCGGCTGCCATGACACGCCTGTCTCCACAAAAGAAAATGAAAAGGCGGTTATTGAATACGCCTATGAACACGGGCTTGTCGAGGAACCGCTGCCGCCGGTCAGGACAGGCAAGAAGGTCGCGGTTATCGGGAGCGGTCCGTCCGGTCTTGCGGCCGCGCAGCTGCTGAACAGGCGCGGACACGAGGTGACCGTGTTTGAGAGAAAGGATCGCATCGGAGGCCTGCTCCGATACGGGATCCCGAATATGAAGCTCGACAAATCCCTGATCGACCGAAGAGTGCAGCTGATGGAGCAGGCAGGCGTGCGTTTTGTCGTAAATGCCGACGTAGGAAAAACAGTCGCGGCAGCAGACCTCCTCAGAGAATATGACGCGCTTGTCCTGGCCTGCGGCGCATCAAATCCCAGGGATATCAAAGCCCCCGGCAGAGATGCGAAAGGCATTTATTTTGCCGTCGATTTCCTTGGCAGTGTGACAAAACAGCTGCTGGACAGCCGCTTTGAGAAATATCCGGACAAACAGGTCCGGGATAAGGACGTCATTGTAATCGGAGGCGGTGATACGGGGAACGACTGCGTAGGAACGTGCATACGTCTTGGCGCGAGAAGTGTCACCCAGCTGGAGATGATGCCGCAGCCCGCAGAGCAGAGACTTCCCTCCAATCCATGGCCGGAATGGCCCCGTATCCTGAAAGTGGATTACGGCCAGGAAGAGGCGATCTGGAAATTCGGCAGCGATCCGCGCGTCTATCAGACGACGGTCAAAGAGTTCCTGAAAGACAAAAAAGGAAACCTCAAGGGAGCAGTGCTCGTTTCCCTGAAGCCGGTGCGGGATGAAAAGACCGGCCGCATGAACATGGTCCCCGTGGAAGGGTCAGAAAGAGAAGTCCCGGCGCAGCTTGTGCTGATCGCAGCCGGTTTCCTGGGCAGTGAAAAATACGTGACGGACAGCTTCGGAGTTGAACTCGACAGCAGGACCAACGTAAAGACAGCACCGGGAGAATATGCATCTTCGCAGGAAAAGATCTTCACGGCGGGCGACATGCACCGCGGCCAGTCCCTTGTAGTCTGGGCGATCTCGGAAGGCCGGGGAGCCGCGAGAGCAGTTGACGAGATGCTGATGGGGTATACGAATCTGTAATGATACGAGGAACCTGTCCCCATGTACTACTAAAGGAGAAAATTAATGGCAAGAATAAATTCTGATTATCTGAAACTTCCCGGGAGTTATCTGTTTTCCGAGATCGGGAGAAGAGTACGGACCTATCAGGCAGAGCATCCTGAGGCGGATGTGATCCGCCTTGGGATCGGCGATGTCACGCAGCCGATCGCGCCTGCGATCATTGATTCACTCCACGCAGCGGTGGAGGAGATGGGACATCCGGAGTCATTCAAGGGGTATGCCCCTGATCTGGGATACGAATTTTTAAGGCAGAAGATCGCTGTCTATGATTACAAAGCGAGAGGGTGTGAGATCAGCGCCGAGGAGATCTTTGTCTCCGACGGAGCCAAGTGCGACTGCGCTAATATTCAGGAGATCTTCAGTACTGAGAACCGGATCGCGGTCTGTGATCCGGTTTATCCCGTGTATGTGGATTCCAACGTAATGGCGGGCCGTACCGGAGAGTATGACCCGGCTGCAGGTTGCTACAAGGACGTGATCTACATGCCCTGCACAGCGGAGAACGGATTTGCTCCGGATCTTCCGGAACAGACGCCGGATCTGATCTATCTGTGTTTTCCGAACAACCCGACAGGCGCGGTCATGAAAAAGGAGCAGCTGCAGAAGTGGGTCGATTACGCGAACCGGAATGGCTCCGTCATTTTGTATGATGCGGCCTATGAAGCGTACATCGCCGAGGAGGATGTGCCGCACAGCATTTATGAGTGTGAAGGGGCAAAGACCTGCGCGATCGAGTTCCGCTCCTTCTCCAAAACAGCGGGATTTACAGGACTGCGGCTCGGCTTTACTGTGATCCCGAAGGAGCTGATCCTGGAGGGCGTGAGTCTGTGGTCGCTGTGGGCAAGGCGCCATGGTACCAAATATAACGGAGCACCATACATTATCCAGAGGGCAGGAGAGGCAGTTTATTCACAGGCCGGGCAGGCGCAGATCCGCGCCCAGATCTCTTATTATATGGAAAACGCAAAATATATCCGGGAGAATCTTCACAGTGCAGGATACACCGTGTCCGGCGGAGTGAACGCGCCTTATATCTGGCTGAAAACTCCGGAAAACATGACCAGCTGGGAATTTTTCGATCATCTCCTGGCAGGCGCGAACGTAGTGGGCACTCCGGGATCCGGATTCGGTCCCGGCGGAGAACACTATTTCCGGCTTACCGCGTTTGGCAGCAGGGAAAATACAGTCGAGGCTGTAAACAGGATCATAAGGATCTGATCGCCGACAGCTGCGGCAGTGGACAACAAATGGGTCTAAGGGAAATATGGTCGGTCAGATCGTATGCCCCCGGGCCCCTTTTTAGGGAGAAAGGCCATGACTAAATATATTTTTGTGACAGGCGGCGTTGTTTCAGGACTGGGTAAAGGAATTACGGCAGCTTCCCTGGGAAGACTGCTCAAAGCCAGGGGGCTTAAAGTGGCCGCGCAGAAACTCGACCCATATATCAATGTCGATCCGGGAACGATGAGCCCGTATCAGCACGGTGAGGTGTATGTTACAGAGGACGGCGCGGAGACAGATCTGGACCTCGGGCACTATGAGCGTTTCATTGACGAGGACTTAAACCGCTATTCGAACCTTACCTCCGGCAAGGTGTACTGGAATGTCTTGAACAAGGAGCGCCGCGGAGAATACCTCGGCTCTACAGTGCAGGTCATTCCCCACATCACAAATGAGATCAAGGACTTCGTCTACCGGGTAGGGAAAAAGACCGACGCGGATATCGTGATCACTGAGATCGGCGGCACGATCGGCGATATCGAGTCCCAGCCTTTCCTTGAGGCAGTGCGGCAGATCTCCCTGGAGGTCGGGCGGGAAAACAGCCTCTTTATTCACGTCACTCTTGTCCCGTTCCTTCGCGGGTCCGAAGAGCATAAATCAAAACCGACACAGCACTCTGTCAAGGAGCTGCAGGGAATGGGGATCGCGCCTGACATTATCGTCCTCAGATGCGATGAGCCTCTGGAGGAGAGTGTTTTCAGAAAGATCTCACTTTTCTGCAACGTAAAAGAGGACTGCGTGATCGAGAACAGGACACTGGATACTCTGTATGAGGCACCGCTTATGCTGGAAAAATACGGCTTCTCCGGCGTCGTCTGCAGACGTCTTGGAATCACCGCGCCGGAGCCGGATCTCGCCGAATGGGAGCACATGGTTGCGAAGATCCATGCCAGGAACAGGACGATCCGGATTGGACTGGTGGGAAAATACGTGCAGCTTCATGACGCTTATCTGTCTGTCGCGGAGGCGCTTGCGCATGCCGGTTATGCGGCAGATGCCCATGTAGAGATCTCGTGGATCGATTCCGAGGAAATGGACGAGTCCAATTACAGGGAGAAATTAAAAGGTTTGCAAGGGATCCTGGTACCTGGAGGCTTTGGAGACAGAGGAATCGACGGGATGATCCTCTCGGCGGAATACGCAAGAACAGAAAAAATACCTTATCTTGGCATCTGCCTCGGTATGCAGATCGCAGTCATCGAGTTTGCCAGACACTGCGCCGGCATCGCAGATGCCTGCTCCGGAGAATTTCATGATGCCACGGAACACAAGGTGATCGACTTTATGCCCGGCCAGTCGGAGGAAGTCGATAAGGGCGGAACGCTGCGCCTCGGCAGTTACCCCTGCCATATCCTGCCTGGAACACTGATGGAAAAATGCTATCAGCAGACAGATATCAGCGAGAGGCACCGCCACAGATACGAGTTCAATAATGAATATCGGGATGTCCTGACACGGGCCGGACTCACGATCTCCGGCATTTCCCCGGATGAGACACTTGTAGAGACTGTTGAGCTGAAGGACCACCCGTTCTATCTTGGCGTTCAGTACCATCCGGAATTCAAATCAAGGCCAAACAGGCCGCATCCTGTATTTTTGCAGTTTGTAAAAGCGGCGGGAGAAGTATGAAATGGGACACAGGTGACAGACCCCTTTGTCCCTGGCCCGCTTCACGTGCGAGGGAAAATATGAGTTACAACAGAAAACTGATCCTGGAGGATGGCAGCGAGTTCTACGGAACCGGCTTTGGCTCCGGGAAAGAGGCGGTCTGCGAGGTCGTCTTTAATACTTCCATGGCGGGATATCAGGAGATCCTCTCGGACCCCTCCTACACTGACCAGGCGATCGTGATGTCGTATCCCCTGATCGGCAATTACGGGATCACGGATGAGGATTTTGAGAGCAGATGCATTGCGCCCTCCGCCCTGATCATCCGCGATCTTAACGAGGATCCCTCTAATTTCCGCGCGACGGCTTCTGTGAGCGATCTGCTCGAAGACAACGGAGTCCCGGGTATATATGGCGTAGATACCCGGAAGCTCGTGCGCAGTATTCGGGATCACGGTTCCCGGAGAGGCCTGGTCACGGATGCAGACACGGCACTGGAAGAAGGGCTTTTGAAAATACGGCAGACCCCGGTCAGACACGACGCTGTCACAAGGCGCAGCTGCACGAAGAAATGGTACAGCAGGACCTCAAATCCGCAGTTTCATGTTGTCGTGATCGACTGCGGCATGAAGCTGAATATCGTGAGGATGTTAAACCGCAGCAAATGCAATGTCACGATAGTGCCGTTTGATACAAAAGGGGAGGAGATACTGGCGCTGGAACCGGACGGCGTTCTGATTTCCAACGGCCCCGGCGACCCGACGGATGTCCCGGAAGTGATAGAGACGCTTAAGACTCTGAGAGGCCGCGTCCCCATGTTCGGGATCTGCCTGGGTCACCAGCTGCTGGCGCTCTCCTGCGGAGCAAAAACATATAAGCTTAAATTCGGTCACAGAGGCGGAAACCACCCGGTCATGGATCTGCGGACAGGAAAGATCGAGATCACCAGCCAGAACCACAGCTATGCGGTAGAAGAAAACAGTCTTGCAGGAACAGGACTGGAGGTATCGCACATCAATCTGCTGGATCATACAGTCGAAGGTCTTGGCAGCAGGGAAGATATGATGTTTTCCGTGCAGTATCATCCGGAGAGCGCTCCTGGCCCGCAGGACAGCACAGGACTGTTCCGGCAGTTCACGGAGCTCATGGCGGCAGGCCGGGAGTAAATGTCTCAGAATATTTTCCGTTACATCGAAACGATACAGCAGAGGTAAACGATGCCAAAAAGAACAGATATTCATAAAGTGCTTGTCATCGGTTCCGGCCCGATCGTGATCGGGCAGGCCGCCGAATTTGACTACGCCGGGACACAGGCCTGCCTGGCTCTCAAGGAAGAAGGGTATGAAGTGATCCTGGCTAACTCCAATCCAGCGACGATCATGACGGATCATGCCATCGCGGACAAGGTCTATATGGAGCCTCTGACGTTAGAGTACCTGGCGAGGATATGCCGGTACGAGAGACCGGACGCCATCGTGCCGGGGCTCGGCGGACAGACAGGGCTGAATCTTTCCCTGCAGCTCTTCGATAAGGGAGTTCTGGACGAATGCGAGATCGAGCTTCTGGGGACGGATGCCGCCAGCATACGCAAAGCGGAGGACAGGGAGCTGTTCAAGGAGCTCTGCGAGCAGCTGGGAGAGCCGGTCGTCCCCTCAGCGATCACGCAGACGATCGAGGAAGGTATCGAAGCCGCAGAAAAAATAGGGTATCCCGTGATCCTGCGTCCCGCTTTTACACTAGGGGGAACAGGCGGCGGCTTTGCTGATACACAGGAGGAGATGCGGGAAAAAATGAAGCACGCGCTCGCCCTCTCCCCGGTGCATCAGGTCCTCGTCGAAAAGAGCATCAAGGGATATAAGGAGATCGAATATGAAGTGATCCGGGACGCCAACGACACTGTGATCACCGTCTGCAACATGGAAAATATGGACCCCGTTGGTATTCACACCGGTGACTCCATCGTCGTTGCGCCAAGTCAGACGCTGACTAATAAAGAGTACCAGATGCTGAGAGACGCTGCGCACCGCATCATCCGCGCTCTGGAGGTGAGGGGCGGATGCAACGTCCAGTTTGCCCTGGATCCGGAGTCCTTTGACTACTATGTGATCGAGGTGAATCCCCGTGTCTCGAGATCTTCGGCCCTCGCCTCCAAGGCGAGCGGATATCCGATCGCCCGTGTCTCGGCAAAAATAGCGGTCGGACTGAACCTGGAGGAGATCCGCCTGGCAAACACACCGGCCTGCTTTGAGCCGGCGCTCGACTATGTCGTCACGAAAATGCCGAGGTTTCCCTTTGATAAATTTACGCTGGCATCCAACGTGCTCTCGACACAGATGAAGGCGACAGGGGAGACCATGGCGGTCGGCAGGACCCTGGAGGAGAGCCTTTTAAAGGCGATCCGCTCCCTCGAAGATGGGAAGAACCATATTCATCTTGCGAAGTTTGATGTGGCAAGCCTGTCGGATAAACCGGAGCCGGAAAATCGGAAGGAGGCAGTGGAAAAGCTTCTCAAATATATAGAAGAAGGCACGGACGACAGGATCTATGCCATCTCAGAGCTTCTGTGGCTCGGCGCGGATCCGCATGTCATTTACCAGAGAACCAGGATCGACATGTTTTTCCTGGATAAGATCCGCAAGATCGTCGAATTTGAAAAACACCTCGAAAAATGTACTGTGAAAGCAGCGCCTGGCGAGGCAGCAGGATTCCTGCCTGAGAGGGACCCGGACGTCTGTACGGATAGCTGTGTCCTTGATATAGATCTGCTGCGGGAAGCCAAAAGAATGGGCTTTTCGGACTCTTATATTGCCGAGCTGACCGGCTCCGGTGAAAAGGAGATCTGGCAGCTTCGCAGGCGATATGGCATACGTCCCGTATACAAGATGATCGATACCTGTGCCAGCGAGTTTGAGAGTTACGTGCCGTATTTTTATTCGACCTATGAAGAAGAGAATGAGTCCGTCGTCTCCGAAAGGGAGAAGATCGTCGTCCTTGGCGCGGGACCGATCCGGATCGGGCAGGGCGTGGAGTTTGATTACTCGACAGTGCATGCCGTCAGGACGATCCACCAGATGGGGTACGAAGCGATCGTGATCAACAATAATCCGGAGACGGTCTCCACGGATTATACGAGCGCCGACAAGCTGTATTTTGAGCCGCTGACATGCGAAGATATCATGAATATCATCGATCTTGAGAAGCCTCTCGGCGTGATCGCCACCCTCGGAGGCCAGACGGCGGTCAATCTGGCGGCACCGCTGGCGGAGCGGGGCGTAAAGATGATCGGGACGGGTCCGGAAGCCATTTTCGAGGCAGAGGACAGAGATGCCTTTGAGAGCGTTGTCAAAAGGCTCGGAGTCCCGCATCCCGAGGGCGTCGCTGTCACAAATATCGCGGACGGGATCCACGCCGCTGAAAAAATCGGCTACCCCGTACTTGTCAGGCCCGGATTTGTGTTGGGCGGCAGAGCCATGGAGATCGTTGCCAATCAGGAGGCACTGGTCAGATATCTGGAAAAAGCCGTGTCACCGGAAAATGCGGGATCGGACGCGAGTCCGCTTATGCACCCCGTGCTGGTCGATCAGTATATCACAGGCAAGGAAGTCGAGGTCGACGCCGTCTGCGACGGAAAAGATGTATTCCTTCCGGGGATCATGGAACTCGTGGAGCGAACCGGTGTCCATTCGGGAGACAGCACCAGCGTCTATCCGCCGTATTCCATCTCGGAGAAGGTCAAAGAGAAAATAGCGGACTACACGGAAAAACTGGGGATCGGATTAGGGATCATAGGCCTGTATAATATCCAGTTTATCGTGGACAAAAATGAGGATGTTTATATCATTGAAGTAAACCCGCGGGCTTCCAGAAGCGTGCCTTTCCTCTCCAAATCGGCGGGGATCCCGTTGGTCGATATTGCGGCTAAGGCCATGCTGGGCGTGAGCCTTCGGGAGCAGGGGTATGTCGGAGTCGACAGGAGAAAGAGAGATTTCTGGTATGTCAAAGCGCCGGCCTTCTCTTTTGAAAAGCTAAACGGCATGGATGCCTACCTCTCTCCGGAGATGAAATCCACGGGGGAGGCCATCGGATATGACAGAAGCCTGAAACGCGCGCTTTATAAGGCGCTGCAGGCCTCCGGCGTTAGAATGAAGGAATACGGCACCGTTATCGTGACTCTTGCAGATGAGGACAAAGAGGAGGCGCTGCCGCTGGTAAAGCGATTTTATGAGCTTGGTTTTAACATCGAGGCCACGATCGGGACCGGCGTATTTTTAAAAGAACACGGGATCCGGACCAGGATCCGCGGCAAGATCAGCGAGGGAAGCGATGAGATCCTGCGCTCCATCCGCGCCGGCTACGTCAGCTATATCATTAATACCAGGGCGATCCTTTCCGGTGTTCACTATGAAGATGGTGTTGCAATCAGAAGCTGCGCGATACAAAATGGAGTTACCATGTTTACATCACTGGACACAGTGAAGATCCTGCTGGATGTGCTGGAGGATATAGCTCCCCGTATCGCGGCGATCTGACAGCAGGACATAAATGGCAGATGAAATTGGCAGATGATGTGGAGCAGATAAGGGAACAACGAAACTATCTGTCACAGGATGATAACTCCGAGGTCAGGAACCAGGATATACAGAACTGCACAGTAATGCGGGAGAGAAGCGGAAAACGGAGAAAACCATGGAATACACATATGAAGAGATCATGAAATACATTGAGGAAGAGGATGCAAAATTCATCCGGCTGGCTTTTCGGGACGCCTATGGTGTCCAGAAGAATATATCGGTCATGCCGGGCGAGATGAAAAAGGCTTTCGACAACGGTATCCAGATCAATCCCAGGAGGATCGCAGGCTTCCAGGAGTATCCGTATGCTTCCGTATTTTTAAAACCGGATCCGTCGACTCTGTCTGTCCTGCCCTGGAGACCCGAGAGCGGGAAAGTGCTCCGCATGTTCTGTGATATGCTGACGCCGGACGGAGATGTGGTTTGCGAAGATACAAGAGCGATCCTCAAGGCAGCGGTGGCAAAGGCGCAGGCAGCAGGCGTTTCCTTCCGCTTCAGCTCGGAAATGGAATTCTATCTGTTTAAAAAGGACGAAGATGGAAATCCGACAAGAGACCCTTACGATACTGCGGGCTATATGGATATCGCGCCTCTCGACAGATGCGAAAACGTGCGAAGAGAGATCTGCCTGACGATCGAGAGGATGGGACTGACGCCGGAGCGCTCCCACCATGAGCAGGGCCCCGGACAGAATGAGATCGACTTCCACTATGCGAAACCTCTGAAGGCCGCAGACCAGATGACGACATTTAAAATGGTCGTCAATACTGTGGCGGACCGGTATGGACTGTGTGCGGATTTCTCCCCCATGCCGCTGCAGGATAAGCCGGGAAACGGATATCATATCAATATTTATGCGGAGGACCGTGAAGGAAATGATGTCGCCGCGCATGTCGCTGCAGGGATCCTGGAGAAAATACGGGATATAACACTCTTCCTGAATCCGGCGGAGGAATCCTATACAAGGCTCGGGAACAGTACTGCGCCGGACCAGGTAAACTGGTCGGACAAGGGAGCGTCGGAACTGATGTATGTGGAGGAATACCTCGGGAAAACAAGGGCGGAACTGCGCTCCCCCGACGCCTCCTGCAACCCGTATCTGGTTTTTGCCCTTCTGATCTATGCGGGGCTTTCCGGTGTTGAAAGAAAGCTGACACTGCCCAAGATCGAAGAGGGCGAGAGTGCATCGCTCCCTGCTTCCAGAAAAGAGGCCGCCAAGCTGGCCTCCAGGAGCGAATTTGTCCGCTCGATCGTGCCGGCGGGAATCATCAGGGAATACATACAGAGCTGACAGGGAACAGCAGCGTATCGGAGAATAGAGTGAAAAATGTGCCGAAAATTGAATCAAGGCAGTATTCCATTCTGATCGTTTCCTCGTCAGAACAGTTTACTGCCATCATAAAAAATTCCCTGTCGGAGCGGAGATTCACTGCCATCGTGACCAGGACCGGCGCGGCAGCGGCAAGGCGCACTGTCTTTGACAGAGACTTTGACCTTGTTGTGATCTGCGTCCCGCTCCCGGATGAGACCGGGATCGAACTTGCGCTGGACATTGCCGAGAGGAGCAATGCCGGCGTAATGGTCGTTGTGCCCTCTGAGATCTACGCCAGCGCTCTCGAGAGAGTTACAGACAGCGGAATTCTCACCGTCTCAAGACCGACCACAAAACTCGTCCTCAGCACAGCGGTCCGCCTGCTGGTCTCCCTGCAGGATAAAATGCAGGCGCTTGTCATGAAAGAGCAGGCCGCCAGGGAAAAAACAGAAGAGGTCCGGATCGTGGACAGAGCGAAATTTGCCCTCATGGAACAGAAACACATGACGGAAGATGATGCTCACCGCTACGTCGGTAAACTCGCTATGGACAACGGAATCTCCCGGCGGAAGGCCGCAGAGATGATCCTGGATGACCTGGAGTGAGTCACGGGGAAGCATCCGGTGACTCACTTCCATGAGTCATGAGGACGCATCCGGTGACTCATTTCCAGACCACAAGAGCCAGGGGCAGCACATCGGCATCCCCTGGCTCTTTGTCAGATCTTATTTAGTTTACATATTGGCGTAGATCCTGCACATCTCCAGCAGGATCTCTACATTTTTCTCCATGGACTGGATCGGGACATACTCGAAGCGCCCGTGCGCATTTTCATACCCGGCGCTCAAGTTGGGGCAGGGAAGTCCGCGGAAGGAGAGCGCAGCTCCATCAGTGCCGCCGCGGAAAGGCTCACAGACAGGATCGATGCCGCAGTTTGAGATGGCTTCCTTCAGGACATCGATCATAAAAGGCACCCGGTCGATAACTTCTTTCATATTGCGGTAAGTAGGGGTGATCGTCAGTGTGATCCTGTCCTCACCGTATTTTTTCTTAAGCACATCTGAACAGCATTTCAGATATTCTTCTCTCTTTAAAAACAGTTCCGGATCATGATCCCGCACGATGAGTTTTACGACCGCATTTTCGCAGTCCGCCTGACAGGAAACGACATGATAAAATCCCTGCCGGCCATCTGTCGTTTGTGGTCTTTCGTCCGCAGGGAGCATGCCGATAAATTCCGCAGCAATATCTGCCGCATTGATCATGATTCCTTTGGCTGTTCCAGTGTGGACGCTCTGTCCCCGGATCGTGAACTCCGCAGAGGAAGCGTTGAAAGTCTCATCTTCATAGTATCCGAGATGATCCCCGTCAAGGGTATAAGCAATCGGTGCCCCAAAACGCTCAAGGTCCAGGTCCCTTGCCAGGCCGCCAACCTCTTCGTCGGGAGTAAAGGCGAGACTGATTCCCGCATGCGGGATCTCAGGATGCCGGCACAGGTGCTCTGCCATCGTCATGATCGAAGCAATGGAGGCCTTGTCATCTCCGCCAAGGAGTGTCGTCCCGTCGGTCAGGATCAGATCCTGTCCGATATATTGGAGGAGGTTCGGAAACTCCTCAGGACTCATGACGATCTGATGCTGTTCATTCAGCAGAATATCCTGTCCCCGGTAGTTTTCCAAAACCCAGGGCCTGACGCCGCTGCCGCTGGCATCCGGCGCAGTGTCCATGTGGGCAATAAAGCCGATGTCCCGCCCGGTATGTTCTTTTGACACATTCGAAAGATTGGAAGGTATTTTTCCATAAACGACACAGCATTTTTCATCCAGAAAAACATCCTGTACGCCGATCTCTTCCAGTTCATCCCGGAGCATTCGCGCGAGATCAAACTGCTTTGCGGTCGTTGGGACGGCGTCGGTGCCGTTTATCGATTGTGTGTCCACCTGCGCATATCGGATCAGGCGTTCTTTTACGCTTTCATAATAGGATCTGTCAGATGCCATATCTGTACCTTCTGTTTTCCTTATCATTAATTTCACAATTGATATATTTTCGGACTCCGGACAGAGAGCCCGGAGCACTGTCAGCTAAGTGAATGATTTGAAAAAGACAGGCGGCGAACCCGCTCATGAAAGGATCTCGCTGCCTGTCTGAAAAATAGGTAAGTAATATATCAGCCGATCACGAGGAAAATAAGCCGGACGATCAGCGCGCCAAGCCATGCGATGGCACACTGCCAGAGGACGACTCCGGCGGCTGTTTTAGCTCCGAGCTCTCTCTTGATCGATGCGACTGCAGCTACGCAGGGCGTATAGAGAAGGCTGAAAACGAGGATCCCCATCGCGGTCTGTGTGCTCATGACTGCGGCCAGATTTCCTTCCGTTCCGAACAGGACCTGCAGGATGGAGACAACACTTTCTTTTGCCATGAATCCGCTGATCAGGGAGGTCACGATCCTCCAGTCGCCCAGTCCGATCGGTGCAAACAGGGGAGCCAGGAGGCCGGCGGCACCGGCGAGAATGCTCGCGTGGGAGTCCGCAACAAGGTTGAGATGAGAATCGAAGTTGCTCAGGAACCAGACTACGACAGTCGCGATCAGGATGATCGAGAAAGCTCTCTGCAGGAAGTCTTTTGACTTTTCCCAGAGCAGCTGCAGGACGTTTCTGGCACTGGGCATGCGGTAATTCGGCAGCTCCATAACGAAAGGAACAGCCTCACCGGCGAAGAGCGTTTTCTTATAAAGGAACGCGGCCAGTATACCGGTCAGGATCCCCAGTAAATAAATGCTGACCATGACAAGCGCCCCGTATTTGGGGAAGAAGGCGCTGACAAAAAAGGCGTAGATCGGCAGCTTTGCCGTGCAGCTCATGAAAGGAGTCAGCAGGATCGTCATTCTGCGGTCGCGCTCACTCGGAAGCGTACGGGTAGCCATGACAGCAGGGACCGTACATCCGAAGCCGATCAGGAGCGGAACGATACTTCGCCCGGAAAGACCGATCTTGCGCAGCAGCTTATCCATAAAGAAGGCAACGCGCGCAATGTAGCCGCTGTCTTCCAGAATGGACAGGAAGAAGAACATCGTCACGATGATCGGCAGGAAGCTTAAGACACTTCCGACGCCTTCAAAAATACCGTCAATGACGAGCCCGTGAATGACTTCATTCACGCCGCCCGCTGTCAGAGCCATGTCGACGAGATCCGTCAGCATGCCGATCCCGGCGGCCAGCAGATCCTGCAGAAACGCTCCGATCAGGTTGAAGGTCAGGTAGAAGACCAGAGCCATCACAGCGATAAAGACGGGGATCGCCGTGTATTTTCCGGTGAGGATCTGATCCATCTTCTGGCTTCTAAGATACTCTTTGCTCTGTCTGGGCTTGGTCACGCAGTGCTCGCAGACCTTCATAATATAGGAAAAGCGCATATCCGCGATGGCAGCGCTGCGGTCCAGGCCGCGCTCTTTTTCCATCTGCAGGGTGATATGCTCCAGTGTTTCTCTTTCGTTCTGATCCAGCGCGAGCTGGTCCAGTACCCGCTGGTCGCCTTCGATCAGCTTGTCGGCGGCAAATTTTACGGGAATGCCGGCCAGCCGCGCGTGATCCTCGATCAGATGGACGACAGCGTGAATGCACCTGTGGACGGCACCGCCGTGGTCGTTCTGGTCGCAGAAATCCTGGCGGGCGGGTTTTTCCTGATACTTTGCGATGTGGATCGCATGCTCTACCAGCTCATGGATTCCCTGGTTTTTCGCGGCGGAAATAGGGACAACGGGAACACCGAGCATGGACTCCATTCTGTTGACGTCGATCGAGCCGCCGTTGCCGGAGACTTCATCCATCATGTTCAGGGCGACGACGACAGGGATTCCCATTTCCAGCAGCTGGATCGTGAGATACAGATTTCGCTCAATATTCGTTGCATCGACGATATTGATGATCGCTTTCGGCTTTGTATTCAGGACAAAATCCCTGGAGATGAGCTCCTCGCTGGAATAAGGGGACATGGAATAGATCCCCGGCAGGTCTGTGACCAGAGTATTTTCATGTCCTATAATAACTCCGTCTTTGCGGGAGACAGTAACTCCCGGAAAGTTTCCGACATGCTGCCTGGAACCGGTCAGCTGGTTAAACAGCGTCGTCTTGCCGCTGTTCTGGTTGCCGACCAGGGCAAACGTCAGAGTCTCTGAATCCGGCAGCGGATTGCCGCTTCCCTTGGGGTGGAATTTTCCGCCCTCACCGAGACCGGGGTGCGCGACCTTCTGCTTTTTATGAGGATCTTTTCCCTGCGAGCCTTTATTATCAGGGGTATCCTTCCAGACACCGGCTCCGGCCTGATGAACATTTTGTGCCTTCACGGAGCCGGGGATCTCTACGACCTCGATGTTGGATGCGTCATCGAGACGCAGAGTCAGTTCATAACCGTGCACCAGCAGCTCGATGGGATCTCCCATCGGGGCATATTTAATGACCGTGATTTCCGCGCCGGGGATCACGCCCATGTCGAGAAAATGCTGCCGCAGCGCGCCCTCTCCCCCGACACTGGTAACGATCGCAGTTTTTCCTATGGCAAGTTCTCTAAGAGTCATTTAGCTAACCTTTCCACTCTGATCTGAACGTACATTAATGTTATATGCAGCTATAGAACACCTTTATATACAGAAGCAGAATTAAGCAATATCATCGAAACACAAATTTCATTTTAGCATCCGGCATAGTCCTGTCAACGATAGTTTTTCCTTTTACGAAATGCTTTTAATTATTACCGTATTTTAAGTGTTGACAAACAGACCAGAAATGAATATTATTAAGGTACCTAAATAAAATAGAAGGGTGTCATTGAGTATCAGGATCATTAATTTCTGATGTTATGTGGATGCTGGAAAGTTCACTGAGAGAACCATAATTTTGCACGGTCATAAAGGCTGGTTTATTCATTAATGGGGATTTACTGGTTTATTCATTTATTGGGATATTTAATTGAGGAATTGATTTCCTGAATCAACCTTTTAGAAGCTTATACTCCAATAGTGTCTACTAGATTTCAAGGTTTCCTGAAACTATCTGCCCCGATTCAGGCTAATGGCTCCGGAAGTGACTACTAAATTCCTGGTT
>JAFTFD010000274.1 GCA_017449745.1 Lachnospiraceae bacterium | reverse complement strand
GACACGGATGGTACCGCTGTCGATATCCCAAAGTCTTGCAGCAAGCCTGGCGCAGGTGCTCTTGCCGGAGCCGGAAGGGCCGACCAGTGCGGTCACTTCGCCCTCTTTCGCTGTGAAGCTTACACCGCGCAGGACCTGTTCATTGTCGTAAGCAAAGCCCACATTCTCAAAGACGATATCATGCCCATCCGGCGCGAAGCTATCTTCTCCTTCTGCGGTCTTCGCATCGTAGATCTCCATCAGACGGCTGGCGGAAACCTGGGACATGAACATCTCGGCGATCAGGGCCAGAGCCTGGTCGAAAGGCGCATAGACACGGGTGATCACTAACAAGAACATAAACAGCAGCATGAAATCGATCTGGCCGGAAAGGATCATACTCGTACCTGTCAATATCGTTGTCGCCACGCCAAGGCGCATGATCACACTGGCAGCATTGACAAAAATGCCGGTGGACAGTTCCCCCTTGATCATGGTCTTCTCATGATGGTCGATCTTCGCGTTCAGTTCATCCAGGAAGCGTTCTTCCTGGTTCGTAGCCCGGATCTCCCTGATGTTTTCCAGGGTTTCCTGAATGCCGTCAGACACCTGGATCCCGGCTGCCTTTGTGATCTCGGAATTTTTCTTTGCCAGCTTGCGGCTTCCGAAAAGCAGTGCGAATGCCACAGGAACGCCCCACAGGCATGCAATGGCTAATTTCCAGTTATAAATAAAGAGCCCGACAGCAATGATCGCTGTGGAGATATACGATCCATACAAATACCCCAGGCAATGGGACCAGACATGCTCCAGCCGGTTCACATCCCCCATGATGGTCTCTGTCAGGTCTGCAAGATCCCGCTTCCCGAAATAGCCAAGGGGAAGCTTTCTTAAGCGCTCAGCAATGCTGATGCGGACCGCTTTGACTTCGCTGTATACCAGGCCATAAGTCGAACGATATTGCTGCATATGCGTGATCAGGGAAAGGACCACGAAGGCAAGCACCAGCAGGATATAGGTAAGGGCATTCGGAAGCGGCGCACCGGTAGTTAATGTGTCCATGAACTTCGTCATCAGCAAGTACAGGATGCTCATTCCGCCCATGACCACCAGGTTCACGATCACCGTGAAGAGCGTTCCCCGTTTAGTATTCTTAATGCCTTGATCGGTAAGCGCGTATTTACGCTGAAAATCTTTTCCGAACATTACTGCACCTCCTTTTTGGCGGATACAGCCTCTGTGGGATCCACCTGCGAGATCCGCCATTTGACTGCCTGATTATATTCTTTCCACATCCGGGCATACAGGCCGTTTGCCTGTACCAGCTCTGTATGGGTTCCTTCCTCGGAGACCTTTCCGCCGTCCAGTACGATGATCTTGTCCGCTCCGACGACAGTGGACAGTCGGTGGGCGATCATGATGACCGTGCGTCCTTTTGTAAGCGTCGCAAAGGCCTTCTGGATCATGGCTTCGTTTTCAGGGTCGGCAAACGCGGTTGCCTCATCCAGTACAACGATCGGAGCATCTTTCAGGATGGCTCTTGCCAGTGCCACACGCTGCTGTTCACCGCCGGACAGATAAGTCCCTTCCGTCCCGATGACCGTATCCATACCGTCAGGCAATTTTTCAAGGATATCATCGCATTGTGCAGCAGTAAGCGCTGCCTGAACCTCTTCACGGCTCGCTTCCGGACGGGAGGCCCTGACATTCTCCAGAATGCTGGTCTTGAACAGACGGTTATTCTGGAAGACAAAAGCCACCTGATCCATCAGCACGTGCGGGTCAGCCTCTCTGACATCAACACCACCCACAAGAACACTGCCGGAGGTGACATCCCAGAAACGTGGAATGAGGCTCGCTGCCGTTGTCTTGCCGCCGCCGGAAGGACCCACCAGGGCTACCGTCTGTCCTGGCTCCACCTTGAAGGACACATGATCAAGGGCAGGAATCTCTGCTCCGGCGTAAGTGAAGCTGACATCTTTAAATTCCACACTGTTGTCTTTCGGAACCTGGGGATTGTCTGTGATCTTAAGGACTGGCGCACTCATGACCTCGCTGATCCTTCCAAGTGCCGTGCTGGCCAGCATCATGCCGCTGGCAGCAAACATGATCTTTGCCAGTGCTGTGGAGATGATGGCAGAAAACACCGCATAGAAAGCAAAGTTAGTAACGAACCCGGCAAAGTTGCCGGAGTTAAGCGCTGCCGGTGCCAGAAGGAGCGCCGTCGGAACCAGAAAGACAAAGGCTCCTTCGGTAAAGGTCAGGTTCACGGACTGGGGCATTTTGCAGACATCCGCCTGATAATGCTCCGCCTTTTCGCTGTAATCTTCGATCGCCTGCTTAAAGCCTTAAAGGAATACACGGTCTGTTGGAACACCTTGACCACGGGGATACCGCGGACGTATTCCGTACCCGCTTTACTCATTACATCCTGGGCTGCCTGGTATTCCGCCATGAGCCCGGCGTTTTTACCGCCCATCATCGTGGCCATGGCCACGACAGATACAACTGCTGCCAGCAGGCAGGAGGCCCCCATGCGCCAGTCAAAAACAAACATCAGGACCAGCATGGCAATAAACATGGCCACAGTTCCGACGATGTCTGCCAGGTTGTGGGCAAGCATGGTCTCCGTTTCGGAGGCTGCTCCGTCCAGACGGTTTCGAAGAAGCCCGGAAGCATTGGAATCGAAGAAGCCCAAAGGAGTCTTCATGAGATGCTTCATTCCGGCTTTACGGATATTGGAGGCTGTTCGGAAAGCTGCCAGATGTGTACACATCAATGCCGCAAAATAGACAAGGATCCCTGCGACAGAAAACGCAAAGGCCATCCAGCCGTATTTCGCGATTCCCGAGGCTTCTGTCCAGTTCGGTGCGACAGCAATCAGATCCCGTGCAACCAGCCAGATACAGATGTACGGGAGCATTCCAAGCACCATGGCAACCGCCGAGAGTCCAAGGCCCAGGAATGTCAGGCCCTTATAGCTGCCTGTATATCCCAGCAGCACCGCCAGGTCGCTTTTTTTCTTTTCTTTCATAAACTACCTTCCTTTTCTTTGATTTTAACTGAATATATCTCGGATTGATTAGCGCTAGCTAACTATTGACCGGTAAAAAACGCTTTCTGAGAAGTATGTTTCTTGCACCATTTTCTGTATCATCGTCCTCGATATACCCGTCATACGGAGCCGATGGGTCCGTATACTTTTTCGTGAACGGTTTGCAGATCTCCGTCCTATGGCGGAAAGCAAAGTCCAGATCATCTGTCCATCCGGTATGTCCGGTAATGATCTTGATCGGCTGGTGCCTTGCGCGGAGGTTCTTCTCCAGCTTCTCAAGCGACTGCACCGCCAGCTTGTTATCCTCCGCCAGCGTACTGATGAAGCTGTAGCCGCCGTCCGCACCGAACCAGATCGTGTCACCGGTAAACAAATACGCATCGTCGATCAGGTAGACCAGGTGGCCCCAGGTATGCCCGGGGACCAGGATGCATTCGATTTTGATGTCTCCGATCTGGAACACTTCGCCGTCCCGGAGAAGCGTCCTTCGGTTATCCGTTTTCACCATCGGCAGCTTATATGCCCCATGGAACACCTTCCTTCTGACCTCGCCGGTCAGGTACCGGTTTTCGATCTCCCCGATATACACCGTTGCGTCTTTGAACAGGAGCTCGCTGTCCCGCTCCAGGGCACCAACGTGATCCGTATCCTGATGCGTGATCAGGATATGCCGGATCGAAGCCGGATCCAGGTCCAGCCATCCCATTTTTTCCTGCAAACGTGCATAGTTGTAGCCTGCATCGATCATGATGGTGGTGCCGTTCTTCGTATAGAAGAAAATATTGGCGACCCACTCCCGGACGCAGCTGACGTGCTCATCGATGTGTCCTGTGTTCAGCGGTTTGAAGATCGCCTTTCCCCGAAACAACATGCTCATAGATTTCTTTTGATGTTCCGAATCTTTTCGTGCCATATCTGATTCCTCCTAAAGAAGCAATACGATGATTCCGGCAACAATGGCCGCCCCGGCGATCCAGATCAGTGTCAGGATTCCGCGCTTCTTCAGAACCTGAGGCCAGGTCTGTACGAATGGGATTTCTTCCGTGCCGGGGATGATCCAGAACCGGCTGTGCCCGACCCAGAGACGGTCGATCACGATCCCGTCGTACCAGTTCATAACCTCAAGAAAAAGAAGCGCCTGCAGGTATGCCGGCAGGAAACTTTGCACCCCATTCCAGACGCGGATGATCGTGATCAGAGCTGCCGCCATGACTACGAAAAAGGCCGTCATAAAGCGTTTCCGCTTCCTTTCGACCGTTTCCCGATCTGTCAGGCCCAGTTCATAAACCTTTTCCTGAACCGGCTTGGGATAGAAATAGAGGCCGTTCAGCGCATTGTTTCCCACACCGATCTTCACCATTAGCGTGAACAGGGCACAATACAAAGCAAGCTGCAGGATGATCATCTTGATTCCTTTCTCACACTGAGTAGAAGGCCGTTGTCTGCTCGTTTCAATTCATATTCCGCTGCCATGGGATTCTTATCGCCGACAATGCAGTAGTCACAGCAGTCGGAGGTCACGCAGGTCCCTTCCCGAATCAAAGCTGCGTGGATCGCCTGCATGGCTAAATGGTCGCAGTTGCACAGGACCGGCAGCACGTCTTCCATATGATGACGCTTCGCGAACTCCGCGTTCGGACACTGGGTAAAGCTGTAGCGGATGATGCCGTTCTCCTTGTCGTAAGAGCAGCTGCCCATGCAGAATGACTCAGGATATCTTTTTATCTCATCGACCCGTATATCGTTGGCTTTCTGAAAGATCCTGGCGGCCAGCTTGTTGTCCGACTTCCGGTTCAGGTTGAACACCTTGCCCATCAGTTCAAACGATCCGAAAAAGCTCTGATAGATGTCCTGCTGCACCTCTTTGAGAGGCGGCTTGTCCGGAATGACCGCATACCAGGCAAAGATCAGGATCGGATCGTAGATGCTGGTCGTGATCTTCAGGTCCTTCAGCGCCGGCTCATCCTTTAAGTATTCGCAGTACTGAAGCTGCACCTTTTCCCAGAGTTGGGCCGCCGTCTGCTCGTCATAATAGCGGTGCAGGAGCTTCTGCACGCACTTTTTGGCGTTCTTTGAGTATGCCTTGTGCTTTGTCAGGTCGATCGGCAGGTTTTTTTCTTTCATGTTCCGAAACTCCTTTACTTCTTGCAGCAGAAACATCCGATTCCTTCCACCGCCGTGACCTCGGCTTCCTTATAAAGGCCGGAAAGCCTGGTGCGGAGGCTCTGTTCCGACTCATATGGCGGGGTGAAAAAGCCCTTCGGCTGGTAAAGATGCCTGATGAACCAATCCGTCCGCTTATGACCACCCTGCACATAGAAGCAGCCACAGAAGGTTCCGCCCTGCTTCAGCACGCGGTAGGTTTCACGGTAAGCAGCCTCCTTGTCCGGGAAGGCGTGAAAGCCGTTGAGGGACAGCACGATATCGAAGCTTTCATCCTCAAACGGCAATGCGCCGACGTCGCCCTGCAGGAAAGAGATGTTTGTCAACCCTAATGCTTTCGCCTTTTCCTGCGCCGAGGCCATCATGTTCTCTGAATAATCGAGGCAGGTGATATCCGCGTCCGGAAGGTCGCGGTAGACCGGCATGGTCAGGACCCCGGTTCCTACAGGGACCTCTAAAAGCTTTCCGGAGAAATCCTCCGGGATCCCCGACAGCGCCTTTTCCAGATACCGAAGGTTCTTTTCGCCGTCCATGTTCCAGACGATCCGGCAGATCGCCTTGCCGGGGATCGTGGAATACGTCATCATCCCGTCATAAAAGCTCGCATTGCTGCCCGTAAGCTTATAGGCGCTTTTGATCTGTTCTTTTCTGGTCATGACCATTCTCCGTTCTCTGTACGAGTCCTCTTTTTATATCCGCAGTCGCAGTAAGGCCCGCCGGAAGCCAGCGTATATTCCCGCACAAATTCCGTCACGCCGCCCTCCTCGCTCATAGTATAAACTCGTCGATCGCCTGCAGCACCGGTGCGGTGTACTGCTCTCCGCCGAAAAGCCATTGCTCATGCTGCATATCGAATTCCCGGATCTCCGGGTCCCGGAAATACTTCTTATAACGATTCAGATACTTCTCGCCCATCTTGTTGGCATAGATGAAATGGACCCGGGTGCCCTCCACGTGGATATCGTCCTTCAGCCAGGTGAGCAGATCCGTGTAATACTCGTTTTTAATGGACTCCGGATTGAATTTGGAAAAGCAGCCCATGAACCGGTCCGCGGTCTCGTCGTCCATTTCAAAAAAGTTCTTGAGCTTTTCTCTGGTTTTTGCTTTCTTTTTTTCGCTTTTGGTAAAGCTGGTCAGAAGCGGTACGACCAGTTTTGACTGGAGCCAGGCGCTGAATTTCCCGCTCTGGTCCAGATCCGGGCTTCCGAAAATACCGTGATCAATATGGATATTTTCCCTCTGAATCAGCTGCCCCACAAAGGTGCTTCCTAAGGAGGAGCCGATCGCGCCGTTCAGGCGACCTCCGAAATGATTCTGAATATATGTTTCAATCTTCTCAGTAACCGTAATGATGTCCGGAAAGATCAAATCACTGCCGTCAAAACCATCGTAGTTCACGCAGATCAGGTGATACTTCTCGCCCAGCCGGTCCAGCACCGCAGCAAAGTTCGTCTGATAGTCACAGGCCGTCCCCGGCAGCAGCATAAGGGTCTTTCCGTCCTGTTTCCCCATTTCCACAAATTCCATTTATCATATCTCCTCTGTTCTTCGTTTGTTATGACTCATACCATCTTCCGTGTTCAGAACAGCGTGCAGACCCAGGCTGTTGCCGAGCAGATCATAAGGAACAGCAAAGCGCACATTGTCAACGTCAGAATCAGGGTGACCATTCTTTCCGCTCTTCCTCATTTCAGGATCAGTTCCATGATCCCTGAGAGAATGG
>JAFTFD010000273.1 GCA_017449745.1 Lachnospiraceae bacterium | reverse complement strand
TCTCATACTCCAGAAGGGCGGCCGCGACCTCCTGCTCGCAGTACAGATAGGCATCCCTCTGCCCGCTCCTGTACACGTCATCCCACCAGATCACGGAATACGGCGGGATGAAAAACACGAACTGCGTGTCCGGATGCTCCGCCACCTCTTTGACAAGGAGGTCTATATTTCCCCGCAGCTCCTTCTCGTAATAGTCTTCAGCCTTCATCGGCTGTACTTCTTTAAAACGATAATAATGCGACAAGGCGCCGTTTCGCGAGAAATCCTTATCTGCTGACCAGTTATAAGAGAGACTCTCTTTGTAGCTGCCGGAAAGGGACTGCGCGATCATGTACGGGATCTTCTCAAAGAGAACGGTCTTGTTGAAAAGATACTGCACATCCGTCAGCGGGTTCCGGTCATAGAGATACATGGGGCATCCGGTCGCCTCAAAAGTCGTCTCGGGAGGAACGATCAGCGCGGTCGGATCGAGATTAAAAAAGACTCTCCTGACTTCCTGCGCGGCAAACGCCTCGTCCAGGAACCAACACAGATCCGCCACACAGCCGTAGGAGCGGACCGCCTTGACTGTCCGCACGCCGAATCCCTCATCGAACCAGGCGTTGTCGTTGTTCTCTACCACGGAAGAGCCCGCCAGCACGGCATCGTAGTCAAAATGGCGGAGCGTGCCGACCACCTGGTACTCTTTCTCATTGAGAACAGCCTTCAGCCCGGGAAGAGGCCCGTGATAATGGTAAAAAGGGTCCAGGAGAACGACACAGGCTGCAATCAGTACCATCAGTACGGCCGCTGCCTTGAGAAATCCTCCTGTAAATGAATTGTGTTGTCTATGTTTTTCTGCTTTCATCAAATAATGATCATTCCGGAAATGCTGTGATATTTGCTATTTACGGCCCTCCACGTTGCATTCGCAAAACCATGCACAGGCCGCAAACAGCAACACTTAAAATTTAAAATACAAGAACGTCGAGACCCCGGAAAAAGAGAGCAGGCACCATACGAACAGGATGCCGATCAGGAGTCCGTTTCTGCGGCCGGCCCTGCCTTCGAGCCCGGCTGTCTGTGCCCAGTTGTCTGAGGTCGGCGCCAGCTGCGTGATCAGCGCGCACAGGATCAGGAGCAGCACCAGGCAGATCACTTTGACCGGATCCGAAAGGGATGGCGCCAGCATGGAGACCGCTTTATTGAGCGGATAGAGTTCTGCCGCATTCATCTGTCTTGCCGCCCTGTAGAGGAAGCCGGGCCACGTCCGCACGAACAGGCGCCGGAACATCATCGCGCCGTAATCGACCCTCGGCGCTCCGAAAAAGGCCAGCGTCGCCGCAAAGCTCGCAAAAGTCACCGTCCTCCAGAATGCCGTCCGCAGTTTTGTCCCGGGTTCCTCTGCCGCTTTCCTGAAAAAGTTGTTGAAGGCCAGCACCAGAAGGCCTGTCAGGGCGCCCCAGACGATATACGTCCAGCCGTTGCCGTGCCAGAGGCCGCTGATCAGGAAGACGGCCATCATATTGAGGCAGGTGCGCAGCTTTCCCTTCCTGTTTCCGCCGAGCGGGATATAGACATATTTGGTCAGGAACCGGGTCAGCGTGCTGTGCCAGTGTTTCCAGAACCTGCCGAAGGAAGTCTGGCGAAGCGGCGCGTCGAAGTTAACGGGGAGAACGATCCCCAGCATCTGCGAGATGCCTCTTGCCATGTCGATAAATCCGCTGAAGTCAAAATACAGCTGGAAGGTGTATCCGATCATGGTGACGAGCACCGTCTGCGTATCCAGATAATAAGCCGACTGGAACCCAAAAGCGGTCACCGGAGCCAGGGTGTCCGCAATGAGCACCTTTTTGGCCATGCCAAGGACGAACAGAATGAATCCCCTGGCAAACCTCTCCCCGTCAAAGACGCGGCGGGAGCGGTCCCTGAACTGCTCCGCGATCTCCCCGTAAAACGTGATCGGCCCTTCCGCCAGCTTCGGAAAATAGCTGACATACTCGGCATAGTTTATGAGCGAATCATGCCCGATCTCGTTCCTGCTGCGGTCTATGATAAAGGAGATCTGGCTGAAGGTGTAGAAACTAAGCCCGACCGGCATCAGGACCCTGACAGTATCGGAAACCGGGATCCCCGGAGTGTACTTGAACACGCCAAGGAGCAGGAGGTTGAATACGACTCCCGCCCACATAAAGACCTTTGGATTTTTCTGCATCACCGCACTGAGGAGGTAATTCACCCCGATGCTCAGCCCCAGGACCGGAAGGTTCCAGATCGAAAAGCTCCCGTAGAACCACAGGGACATGCCGATCAGGAACAGATCTGCCAGTCGGTACCGGTGAAAATGATTAAGGCCGTACCACCCGGTCATGAGGACCGGCAGAAAGACCATAATAAACAAAAAGGAATTAAATACCATCCGTCACTCCTGCCTGTCGCCGCCGTCCGTTTCCCAGCTGAGCCGGTGCAGTTCTCCTTTGCGGTTCAGGCCGCAGAAATCGTTCTGTCTCAGCGCCTCGTACAAGATGATCGAAGCCGAATTGGACAGGTTCAGCGAGCGCGTATCCCCTGCCATGGGGATGCGGATGCAGCTCTCCTCGTGGTGCGAGAGGATCTCCTCGGGGATCCCTGCGGACTCCTTCCCGAACATGATAAAATCATCCGGACCGAAAGAAACGTCCGCGTAGGTCTGGTGCGCCTTCGTCGTCGCAAACCAGAGTCTCGGTCCCTTATCCTCTTCCGGCAGGGCTCTTGCGCCGAACCGGATCCCGGGATTCTTTTTCAGGAAGTCTTCATAATCAATGTATTTGGCCAGGTCCAGATCCTTCCAGTAATCCATCCCGGCCCTCTTAATGTATTTGTCTGACAGAACAAAGCCGAAGGGCTCGATCATGTGAAGGCGCGTACCCGTCGCGACGCAGGTGCGTCCGATCGCGCCGGTGTTGAAAGGGATCTCCGGCTCGTGCAAAACAATATTCAGCATATATCTTTTCCTGCTACTGTATTTATTGGTCCGCTTTTTGCGCAGACCGACAGATATCTGGATATATTATAACAGGTCAGTAAATCTAAGTCATTTCCGCGGCGCTCACTTTTTTCTTATGAAAATTTTTCAAAAATGCTAAAATTAAGTTCTGCGCAGGCAAATTCAGATAACAAAATCCTCAGAAAGGTGGACTATATGAGACAGATCGGAGATGTTGTGCTGCATGGTTCTGACGGGTGCTGCAGGATCACGGATATCCGCAGGATCAACCTGACCGGAGACGGGCCGCAGGATTATTATATCCTCGAGCCTCTCTACAGCAGCGGAGTTACCATTTACGTGGAAGCGGAAGAAAACGATTCTCTCCGCGAGCCCATGCAGATCGAGGAGATCAATGCGCTTCTTGAATCTGTGCGCGGCGGCGAAAAGCCCTGGATCTCCAATGAAAAAGAGAGACAGGCCGCCCTCAACGAGATGTTTCGCAGAGGTTCTCTCCCGGAGCTGTTCGGTGCTGTGGTCATGTTGTACAACAAGCGCCGCGAACAGACAGGCAAGGGCAGAAAATTCCACGTCAGCGACGAACACTATCTGGAGCGGGCGGAAAAGATCATCAACCGCGAACTTGCCTACGGTATAGGCGTAGCGCCGGACGACGTCCCGGAATATATCCGCTCCGTCATGGAAAACTGAGCGATCGAACACAAACCCCGGAAAACCAGCAGGTCTTCCGGGGTTTTTCATTGGGTTTTCATTGGATTTTACATTGAGTTTACACTGAGTTCTATAACGGGTTTACTATCCGTCCTGCATTACAAATCTCAGCTCTCCTCGAGGGAGTGTGTTCTCTTGACCGTGACGACCTCGTCGTAGCAGGTAAAGATCTCATCCACATATTTTCCGTCCATCTTAGGCGTGAGCGCGCTCACGATCGGGACGACGATCAGGCTGGCAAGCATACAGATCGCGCCGGCATTGATCGGGGACTTGATATATCCGAAGATCATGTTGGTGACAGTGACTCCGATTCCCGTAGCGTATCCCGCCCAGACACCGGCTTTAGTGACCTTCTTGGAGTACAGGCCGTACATAAACGGTGCCAGGAATGCACCTGCCAGAGCGCCCCAGGAAATACCCATCATCTGCGCGATAAAGGTCGGCGGATTGAAGGCAAGGACGACAGACAGGATCACGAAGAAGGCGACCAGCACGCGCATGATCACGAGCTGCTGTTTTTCCGACATATCCTTCATGACCGTCTTTTTAAGGACATCCAGCGTCAGCGTGGAACTGGAGGTCAGGACGAGGGAAGAAAGCGTCGACATGGACGCCGAGAGCACCAGCACGACGACGATACCGATCAGGATATCGGGCAGGGTCGAGAGCATCTGCGGGACGATCGTGTCATACGCGATGCTGCCGTTGGCGTTATAGATCGCCGGATCATCAAACAGACGTCCGAATCCGCCTAGGAAATAACATCCGCCGGCGATCACGATCGCGAAGAACGTCGAGACCACGGTTCCGGTGTAAACGGATTTTTCATCTTTGATCGTGTAGAATTTATGGACCATCTGGGGAAGGCCCCATGTTCCCAGGGAAGTCAGAATGACGACACCGAGCAGATTTAAGGGATCCGGTCCGAAGAAGCTCGCGAGCAGTCCCTTACCGCCCTGCAGGGCAGGGACCGCGACATCGTCCGCGGAGATCTCGGACAGCGCCTTGATCGCATTCAGGAATCCTCCCTGGCCGTTCAGAACGGCGACGATAACTGCGCTGATACCGAAGAGCATGATAATGCCCTGGATGAAATCGTTCAGCGCCGTAGCGGTATAACC
Organism: Lachnospiraceae bacterium; assembly: GCA_017449745.1. GTDB lineage: Bacteria > Bacillota > Clostridia > Lachnospirales > Lachnospiraceae > CAG-791. The sequence goes on along the minus strand of JAFTFD010000273.1, from coordinate 10,136 downwards.
GCCGGCCACGACATAGACGCCGGTCAGGAGCGCCATGATGATGATGCAGACCTTATAGTCGATGGAAAACGCCATCCCGAACAGGCGGGAAAGTCCGTTGTAGACGGAGGCGGTATAAGGTACGAGGAAGATAAAGGCTATAATGGAGCCGATGATCTGAAGCGGCTGGGAATCATATCTCTTCCCGAAGAACTCCGGCATCGTGCGGGCATCCAGTTTCTGTGTCATGATGCGCGTGCGCCTGCCGAGGACGAGCCAGGCCAGAAGGCTTCCGATAAAGGCGTTGCCTAGACCGATCCAGGTCGCCGACAGGCCGTATTTCCAGCCGAACTGGCCCGCATATCCGACAAATACGACGGATGAAAAATAAGAAGTACCAAAAGCGAAAGCCGTCAGCCACGGACCTACCGAGCGGCCGCCGAGAACATAATCGTTGACATTTACCGTGCGCTTTGCCGACCAGAATCCGACCCCGATCATGATCCCGAAAAATACGATCAGCATGATAATTTTGATAACCATTTCTGTATCTCCCTCTCAGTCATTTACTTTTTTGCGCCAACGCGTCTATGCTTAAACGCGTTGGCGCGCTAAAGTATTATAGGCCGACTTATCTTCCGCTGTCAACAGATTTTTACGGGTACCTTTACAATGCTGTCAGCATGGATAAAACAGGTTCAAAATTCACGCCGAATCTCTTATCTTTATCCGGATCATGCTCCACCGTCTCCCGGATCGCCGCATGGACAAAGTCGGCAGCAAGCTGTAAGGCCTCGCGCAGCGCCATTCCTTTCGTCAGTGCGCCAGAAGTAACAGCGGCAAACAGGTCTCCCGTGCCGTGGAAGGAAACAGGAAGCATTTCCTGCCTGACTTCAAAATATTCTCCGGTCTCAAGATCCAGCCCGCTGGCGCCTGTAAAGCAATTGTCCGTCTCCTCCCCGGATCCCTTTTGAGGAACGCTGCCGCCGGCCACTCCTGTGATGACCACTGCCCTCCGGGTCCCCAGCTGTGCCAGGGCATCCAGCAATTCGCGGATCTTTTCCGCATCCGGTACTTCACAGTAGTCCCTGCCGGTCATCAGGCACGCTTCCGTGAAATTGGGAAGAATGTAGTCCGCCTGTGCGCAGAGTCCTGCCATAGCCATCGGAAAATCCGCATCAAATCCGCTGTAGAGTTTTCCGTGATCCGCCATGGCGGGATCGACGATCCGTATCGTATCCCCGCTGCCAAAGTGCTCAAAAAGCTCCTGTACCAGACCGATCTGTCTCTTTGATGCCAGATACCCGGAGTAGACGGCATCAAATGTGACCCCCTCCTCAAGCCAGTGCTGCATGATCGGCTCGATCATGTCTTCCAGGCTAAGGACAGCCGGGTGTGGGAACATCGTGTGCGTAGAGAGCACCGCCGTAGGCAGCAGCGCCGCCTCCACCCCCATAGCGGAGAGGACAGGCAGCACGACTGTCGCAGAGCATTTTCCGACGCAGGAAATATCCTGTATAGTAACGATTCGCTTCATTCTATTTCTTCCATTTTCCCGACAGATAAAAGATCCCGCCGATGACCATCGGCATAAAGCCCGCGATCGCATCTCCGTACCAGAACCCCTGGCAGCCCATGTGCAGGGCAAAGCCAAGAAGGGCCGCAAAGCCGATACGGCTGATCATTCCGTCGATCAGCGCGACCAGGAGGTTGAGCCTTGAGTTGCCGGATCCGTTGATGATCGCGAAGGCGCCTGCGCGCGTCGCAGCGCCGTAGAAGTTCAGGATGATCGGAAGGATGATGAGCGAGGATTCCGCCAGCACAGCCGCGTCGGAAGTGAACATTTCCGTCATCGCCTGCGGGAAGAGAAGGACCAGGCCCGAGATCACCGTAGCGATGGTGATCCCCGTGATCGAAACGACCCGGAGGATCTTGAGAATGCGCTCGTATTTTCCCGCTCCCAGATTCTGTCCGACCATCGAGCTGCCGGCCGTTGTAAAGGAGTTGGAGACGATCGCCATCATCATGCCGACCTTGTTGTATATACCGGACAGGGCGGAGTAGATCATGCCCTCCGCATTGATCCAGGCCGTCAGGACGATCTTGGAGAAGCTCACGGCAGCGGACTGGATCGCCATGGGAATTCCCAGCGCCAGGAGCTTCTGCAGCATTACGCTGTCGACCTTGAAGCTTTCCGGACGGAAGTCAAAGCCGAAGCTCTCCTTGTTTTTATAAAGATAGACCAGGGAGACGATAAAGCTAACGCCCTGGCCTATGACCGTGGCAAGAGCCGCGCCGAAGGCGCCCATTCCCATTCCCGCGACGAACAGGATGTCCAGCACCGTGTTGAGAACAGCCGCGATCGCTATGAAAATAAACGGGCGGCGGGAATCTCCCATGCCCCTTAAGATCGCCGAGACGATATTGTAGCCGTAGATGAACGGGAGCCCGACGATACAGGTCACCATATAATCCATGGTGTAGGAGTAGGATTCCGCCGGCGTGTTCAGCCAGTTCAGGATAGGATCACGGATCAGGAAACACACCACGGCGATCGTCAGGGAGACGGCCAGCAGGAAGGTGAACATCGTTCCGATGAGCCTTCTCACATCATCCAGGCGCTTTGCCCCTACGAGCTGGGCGATAATGACCTGTCCCGCCGAGGAGAATCCCATCGCCAGGAACGTTAGAAGGTGCAGTACGTCTCCGCCGATCGAGACGGCGGACATGCCGGGACCGCCGATCACCTGTCCGACGACGACCATGTCGACCAGGTTGTAGACGGCCTGCAGGGCATTGGCCACAAACAGCGGCATCGCGAAAGTAAAGAGGAGCTTTGCTACATTCCCCTCTGTCAGATCCCTGACCATTGTGGCAGAGGATCCGGTTTTTGTCTGTTTCTGCATATTGATCCTATTCTGTTCTCCGCCGCGTTATCTGCGCGGCGGAGGGTGTAACTTTTCTTTCTCTCCGGAAAATATCCGGAAAACGTCCGTCCAGTATCATTTCCGCGCCTGATCAGACGATCGTAGCTTTCTGCTTTTCCTCGTTTTTGTACCCCTCCAGGAGGATCTCCGGATTGCGGAAGCACTTGCGGATCGTCTTGAACGCGCAGGAGTAGGTAAATCCGTCGCAGATCCTGTCGTCCACGACAGCCCTGAGCGGCAGTACCTTGAAGGTGCGCACCGTTCCGTCAGACTGCAGCTCATTCATGATCTGTTTTCTGCCGATCGCGACGAACACGGAAGTCGTCCCGAACTCATACAGATGATGATACACCACGGGCAGGCCTATAGATCCTACATTGGTGACAAAGAATCCGCTGTGGAAGGGCTGCAGGTTCGTGAGCTTCTCGGGAAGCCAGCCGTGCCGGTCCAGGAACATCATGAATCTTATGAATGCAATTAAAATAAACGGAGGAACGACTTGCAGAAGGCTTGTGAATTTCTCAAAGCCGTTGCTGTCGCCGTCCATCTGCGCCATCGCTTCCTCTGCCAGGGTGTTCGTCTTTCTGACGATCTCCGCCAGGGAATCCGTGGGCTCGAAGACAGGGAAGATCGTAGACTCTCTTCCGTTGACCTCGAGATGCTTTTTGATCATCATGGAGATCCTTATGGTTTTTCTCTGGTAGATCCTGTTGCCGGCGATAAAGCGGTTGATCTCCGGCGTTATGGCAGCCGCACGCACGACCGTCGCGAACACGATGTGATACAGGGTCAGCCCCGGAATATCCTTTCTGTGTTCCTTGATAAACTCCTCCACCTTAGTCAGGTCGAGATTCAGGTCAATGTGCGTCTCACTGTCCGTCCTCCTCGGCATGATATAAGGACTCAAAAATATAACGGGATCCAGCTTCCTGACCAGATAGCCGTCATAGCATCTTTTCTCGCGTCCAAACATTTTTATCTTTCCCCTCTCAATATAGAAATAAGCGCAGTGCGCTACACAATCTTAACATAAATAAGAACTTTCATGTATAATATTTCCTGTCAAACCATTGCCGCTGGCATGATCTTATATATGTGAAAGGAGTTAACAATGGATCTTTCAATGTTCAACACCAACTGGATCTGGCTTGCAGAGTGGACACCGCAGGATAACGATGATGTGCGCATCGTCTATTTCCGGAAAGAGTTCAGTATTGGGGCGGGAGATCTGCCGGAGAGCTGTGTGATCCGTATCACCGCTGATTCGAGATATAAGCTGTACATCAATGGAACTTTTGTGCAGAAAGGCCCCCAGAAAGCGATCAATCTGAAGGAGTGGTATGTCGATACCGCCGACATTGCCCCGTTCCTGAAAGAGGGCGTCAACACCGCCGCTGTTGAAGTCATTCGCTTCCCGGCTTCCATTAATTCCAATCAGAATCCCAAGAACAATGATTCCCTTTACAGGACGGAAATGCCGCACCTGTATATAGAAGATACGAACGGTTCTCCGGATCCCCGGGTTCCCAGGGACCCTTCCCTTGTCACGCTCGCAGGAAAGAGCGGATGGAAATGCACGATCAACAGAGAGATCCGGGTATTCGGAGAGGATGCGCATCCCGCTCCGATCCACGCGCAGGAAGACGTGACAGCAACCGCGGCATTTTCCGGCTGGAAAACACCCGGCTACGATGATTCCTCCTGGCAGGATGCTGCGCCGTATCTCTATTTTGATGTATCTGCCGGCGACGCACCGGGAAATCTCGTTCCCCGTACGATCCCTGCCCAGAGACATGAGGACAGGTGTTTCGAGGGAGTCTCCTGGATCCGCAGTGCGGAGCAGGTGGAGCCTGCCGCTCTTGAGTCCGCCTTCAATGCCATGCTGCAGGGCAGCGGCTGCGTAGTCATTCCCGCATGGACGACGCAGATCGTAGAGATCTCCGCAGGTGCCGAGGAATGCGGCTACCTGCTGTATTCCCTCGCAGGAGGCAAAGGCGCCAGGATCTCGACCCTCTGCTCGGAATGCTATGCTTATCCGCAGCCGGACAAGCCGTCTCCTTTCGGCGGCGTCATGATGCCCTCCAATCCGGTCAAAGGAGACAGGACGGATGCGGAAAACGGAAAGCTCTTCGGGCACACCTCCTATTACACAGCCGCAGGCTATGGAACAGAACAGGCGCCCGAGCTGTATGAGCCCTACTGGTTCAGGACCTTCCGCTATATACAGCTTAAGATCGAGACCGCTGACGAACCTCTTACGATCCTTGGCTTCTCCTACCGCTCCACAGGATATCCCCTGGATGTAAAGACGACCTTTGCAGTCTCTGACCCTACATTCGCGCCGATCTGGGATATCAGTGTCAGGACACTCGAGCGCTGCATGCACGAGACATATTTTGACTGCCCGTTCTATGAGCAGCTCCAGTATGCTATGGACAGCAGGAATGAGATCCTCTACACCTATGGCACCAGCGCCGACGACAGGCTCGCCCGCCAGGCTATGGACGCCTTCCGCTGCTCACAGCGCCCGGACGGCATGACAAATTCAGACGCGCCTACCGTAAAGAGCAATGTTATTCCCGGCTTTTCCATCTACTACTCCCTGATGCTCCATGACCACATGATGTATTTCGGCGACAAGGATCTCGTCCGTCTCCATATGCCGGCGATCGACCAGATCCTCGCCTTCTTTGACAGGAATCTGAATGACCTCGGCCTGGTCGGCCATGTGGGCGGACCGATCATGAGGGAAAAATACTGGTCCTTTATCGACTGGTCCAACAAGTGGAACTCCAACGCAGGCGTCCCGACCGCGACGACGCAGGGAACGGGCTCGATCACTATGGAGAGCCTGCTGTATCTGTACGGACTGCAGAACGCCGCAGAGATCGCCCGCTTTGTCGGAAGGGACGGCCTTGCAGAGGAATACCTGGAGCGCGCAGGCCGCATCGCGCAAGCCATTCAAAAGAGCTGCTTTGGAACCTGGACCGCTCCGGACGGGACCGCGCACTCACTGGTTCAGGACGGTCCCGGAATCGATGAGTATTCGGTCCACTGCCAGGTCTTTGCCGTCCTGACAGGAGTCGTCACTCCGGAAGAAGGCAGAAAGATGCTGGAGGCCACCGTCGGCTGTGACGAACTGGCACAGTCCTCCGTATCGTTCATGTTCTACCTGTTCAGGGCACTGGAAATGACAGGATGGTATGAGAAGACAGATGATCTCTGGAATCTCTGGCGCAGGATGGTAGACAACCACCTGACCACCTGCATTGAAAATGACACCGATGAGAGAAGCGACTGCCATGCGTGGGCGTCTCTTATGTGCTACGAGCTGCCCTCTGTTATCCTCGGTGTGCGTCCTGCTGCCCCCGGCTTCACCAAGGTCAGCATCTGCCCGCAGATGGGCAAACTCTCCTATGCAAGCGGCGACGTCATCACTCCCAGGGGATCCGTTCATGTGGAGTGGAAAAAACTCCCGGATGGCAGCTGCGATCTGCACTATACGCTTCCGGAAGGCATGGAAGCGGTCTGATAATGCAGCCGCTTCCGCAGCAATCAAATGGCGCAGCCGCTTCAGCAGTCGAGGAACGCAGCCGCTTAGACATTTGAAAATAGCTGAATAACAGGATAAAACTAAAAAAGCAGGTACCCCGTCCGGGACCGCTGCCTCTATGGCACGGATCCCCGGAGAGGGTACCTGTTTTCGTTCACTAATAATAGTTCGCGTCAGGCTGCTGCAGCATTAAGAGACGAACTGATAGACCGTAAATGCCGCGTAGATGCACAGCAGGAGAATTCCCTGCCAGCGCTTGAGCCTGCCCTTGACGATCGCCGGAATGCACATGATGGCCATCACGCCGAGCATGACCGGGATATCGATGACAAGACTGGAATTGATCCCGCCGAAGATCGTCTTTTCCGCCGGAACAGCAAACGGCGAGATCGTAATAGCCATACCGCTGACCAGTACGATGTTAAACAGGTTGGCTCCGATAACATTGCCGAGAGACAGTGCGCCATGCCCTTTCATCAGGCTCGTAATCGCCGTAATCAGCTCCGGAAGGCTGGTGCCGAGTGCGACCATGGTCAGGCCGATAACGGAGTCCGGAACACCGAGAGCCGCCGCGATCAGCGTGCCGTTATTGACCAGGAGATTTGCGCCGAGCGCGATTGCCGCAGCGCCGACCACCATCAGGATGAGATCATGCGTAAGCGTCGTCTCTTTTGCCTCACCTTCATCCTCCTGCTCTGCGTCTCCTGCAAGTTCCGGGTTCTTTTTCATCTGCAATGTGGAGACGACCATGTAGATCACAAAAACGCACAGATAAGCGACGCCCATCAGGCGCGTGAAGCTCCCATACGTCCATGCGATGATGGCATAGGAGATCGCCGCTGCAAAAAAGAATGCTGTAGGCAGCGAGAAAGACTTGGGATTTACCTTCCCGGGTTTTGCGGCGATCGTGATCGCCGCGATCAGGCTCGTGTTGCAGATGATGGAGCCGATCGCATTTCCGTAGCTGATGCCGGCGTTGCCCTGCAGAGCCGCCTGGCTGGAGACCATGACCTCCGGCAGTGTCGTTCCGATCGATACGATCGTCGCGCCGATCAGCAGTTCCGGAAGATGAAATCTGTGCGCAATACCGACGGACCCGTCCACGAACCAGTCTCCGCCTTTAATGAGCAGAACAAAACCAACTAAAAACAGCAATACAGGTACAAGCATTGTTTACCCCCCGATCGGCGCAGGCTGGGACGTCAGATCCGGCAGCCGAAGAGCCCATCTTTCCACTAAAAATGATAAATAACATTGAATTACCAACAGTCTGAAGTCATTTTTCAGCGCAACTTCTGTTATTGCACGCTAAACCATTATACGATAAAATATTACGGAAATGTGAACAAATATTCTTCCTTTTTATAGAAAGATTTTACACTCGCGCCGTCGAGACACGATGGTCCGGACGGCGCGGTCATAAAAGATGCTGTTGTAACATCACGATCACAGGAGGGAATTGCTGAATATGAGTTTTTGGGAACTGCTGGGCATTGTCGGAGGACTTGTCCTTTTTCTTTATGGGATACAGACCCTCGGGTCAGGCCTTAAAAAAGTCTCCGGCGGCAAGATGGAGTCCATTCTCCAGAACCTGACGTCCAACAAATGGAAGGCCGCCCTGCTGGGCATGCTCGTCACTGCGGTCATCCAGTCTTCCGGAGCAACGATCGTCATGGTCGTCGGCTTTGTCAATTCCGAGATCATGACCCTGTCTCAGGCAGTCGGCGTCATCCTCGGCGCCAATATCGGTACGACGATCACCGCCTGGCTCCTGTCCCTGACCGGCATCCAGGGAGATAACTTCTTCCTCCAGATGCTAAAACCCGCGAATTTCTCACCCATCGTCGGCCTCATCGGCGTCTTCATGATGATGATGGGGAAAAAGCAGAAACACCGTGACATCGGCGGCATTATGACCAGTTTCGCCGTCCTGATGATCGGTATGGACCTGATGAGCGATACCGCTGCTCCCCTTGCGTCCAATCCGAAATTCACCGGGATCCTCACCGCGTTCTCCAATCCGATCCTCGGTATGGTCGCAGGTCTCATCGTGACGGTCGTTCTGCAGAGCTCCTCCGCTTCCATCGGTATCCTGCAGGCGATCTCCCTGACGGGCACCCTCAAAATGAGCAGTGCGATCCCGGTTATCATGGGTGAAAATATTGGTTCTGCCATCACCGGCGTCATGGGAGCCATCGGCGCCTCCAGAAACGCCAAGCGCGCTTCCTATATCCAGCTGTTCTACTGCCTTCTGAAGACATTCGTCTTTATGATCGTCTTCTATACGCTGGATGCCATTGTCCATTTTTCGATCATGGATAAAACGGCTTCGCCTGTATCCATCGCTATTTTCCACAGTATTTTCAATATTATCGCGGTCGCGGTCACCCTTCCTGTCTCGGATTTCCTGGTCCGTATGGTCGAGAAGGCGGTCCCCGTCACTCCCGAAGAGCAGGCGGAGAAAGCAGCTACCGGCGTCCTCCAGATCCTGGATCCCAAGTACCTCACCTCTCCCTCCTTTGCCCTGTCCCAGTGCAAGGCGGCAGCTGACCAGATGGCGCAGTACACCATCGAGTCCATGAATATCGCCATGGATCTGGTCCTTAATTACTCCGAGGAACAGGCCTCCAAGGTCGACAAGCTCGAGCGTACCGTCGATAACTATGAGGACCAGCTCAACACTTATCTGATGAGAATGAGTACCTTCAATTTCTCCCCGAAGGATTCTCATACCTTCACGCTCCTCATGCACTGCATCAGCGACATCGAACGCATCAGCGATCACGCCCTGAATGTCATGCAGCATGCCGCACAGATGAATGAGAACAACATGACCTTCACACCCAAGGCCCAGGAAGAGCTCGTCATCTTCCATGCCGCTCTCCGCGACATTATGGACCGCGCCTTCGGCGCCCTTCGTACCGGGGACGTTTCTCTTGCATCGACGGTAGAGCCCCTCGAGGAAGTCATCGACGGGATCAATATGGAGATCAAGCGCCGCCACGTGCGCAGGCTCCGCAAAGGCAAGTGCACCGTCGAGTCCGGTATTGCCCTCGAAGATATCACGACAGATTACGAGCGCGTTGCGGACCACTGCAATAACATCGCCGTTTTCATGACACAGGTCAGGGATGATGATCTTGAGACTCATGCCTATAGAGACCGCCTGAAGGAGCCCGACAGGGCCGCCTTCGAGTCCATGTTCCTGCGCTACGAAGAGCAGTATCAGCTGCCTCCCGCCAAAGCGGCATCCGAGGAACAGCCTGTCCTTAGAGAAAACACAGCCAATGTTGACAGTGCTGTCAGTATTGAAACCGTAAAGGCGGTCGCCGATAATTCTGATTCGGAACAAGCACCCGCTGCGAAGCCGGAAAAAGAGAAAGAAAAAGAAAAGAAGAAGAAAAAACTCAAAGACAAGAAAGCGTGACGGAACTGCAAACAAGCTGCTCCGTAGTATTGGAATCTAAACGAATCTATATAGATCCCCGGCACATGTCCTTTGGATATGCTTGCGAATGAGTGATCAGATCTACTTCATTTATCATGAGAGAAAGGCAGGTCGAAGGCGTCAGTTTCACTGGCGCCTGAGTTGCCGCCTGTTTGAAAGAGCCCGGTCATCAGACCGGGCTCTAAGTTTAAGGCATTGCCTGCCTTTCAATTATGATAAATGTTAGTAG
>JAFTFD010000016.1 GCA_017449745.1 Lachnospiraceae bacterium | reverse complement strand
GGAACAAATTCCAGTTTAGAACACAAAACAGGGCTCCCATACTGTTATTATTGGCAGTGGGGAGCCTTGCTTTATTCCTCGATATTGATGGCAACTCCAGGCTTGAACCAGATGGAGTTCGCATTATGTCCGGCTCAGCACATCCTGAAGAGCATCGGGATCAAGAATTCTTACAACACCGGCTGAATGGCGAACAATCCCCTCTTCTTCCAGCTTCTTCAGTTCCCTGTGAAGAGATGGTCTTGATACGTTCATCAACATTGCCCATTTAGAAACCGAGTCCGGAATTCTTACCGTATTCTCTCCTGACTGTCTTGCCTGCATCAGGAGCCAAAATGCCGCCTTTTGTGCTATTCCGTTATAGGACATAAGCTCCAGTCTTTGCTGCAGCATATAGGTGGCTGAGGCCATCTCCATCATCAGGTTTTCCAATATCAGAGCATTCCTCTGCATGAGATTCAGCATATCAGCTCTTCGAAACATCATTACTGTAACCGGCTCCAAAGCCACTACATCGCATGGATAGCGCCGGCTGGTAGAAAAGACGGCAGCAGGACCGATGAGCTCCCCTGCCCCGCGGATTGAGACATTGACCTGGCTTCCGTTTGGAAATGCCTTTTGTGCCTGAGCCCGTCCTTCCAGCACAATACCGATGTGGTCAGCAGACTCCATCATATGGAATATCGTTTCTTCTTTATCATAGCACCGGATCTTGTGGGGCGTGCATTCCAGCGCGTTTCTTAATTCCTGTGCAGAAACTCCCCTGAACAACATGCTTCTTTCCAGAACAGCGTAATCCACTTGTCCGCCCTCCTTTTTCCAGATGGTTCTATTATATACCAAAAATCAGCATATGTATCCCGAGATACAGATTTTTGAGATTATTCTTCGTATAATGATGCCAGAACAACGAAGGAGGCAGGAAAATGATTCGGAAGATCATCCGTATAGACGAAGAGAAATGCAACGGCTGTGGGCTGTGCGCCAGAGCATGCCACGAAGGGGCTATTGATATCGTAGAAGGCAAGGCGAAGCTGGTGCGAGAGAATTTCTGCGATGGTTTTGGCGACTGTCTGCCAAATTGCCCCACGGGAGCAATTACTTTTGAAGAAAGAGAAGCGCCCGCCTACGATGAGGCGGCAGTGAAGAAAGCACAGGAGGCAAAGAAAATGGAAGAGATGAAGCATATGCACCATGAGGGCGGATGCCCCGGCTCCAGAATGATGCAGTTTGAGCAGAAGGAACCGGAAGGCTCACCTGTTCTTGCCGGGAAGCCCATATCAAGACTTGCCCAATGGCCATGCCAGATCAAGCTGGTGCCGACACAGGCTCCGTTCTTTGACGGCGCAAAACTCCTGATCGCAGCAGACTGCACGGCTTACGCATACGCAGGCATGCATGAAGCTTTCATGCGCGGAAAGGTCACAATAATTGGCTGTCCGAAACTGGATGCGGTCGACTACAGCGAAAAGCTGACAGAGATCATTAAAAACAACGATATCAAGAGTGTCACCATCGTCCGCATGGAGGTACCGTGCTGCGGCGGTCTCCAGAGAGCAGCTGAGACTGCGCTTCGAAACAGTGGCAAGTTCATTCCGTGGCAGGTGGTCACGATCTCCCGTGATGGAAACATCTTGGACTGAGAAAGAGGTGGCAATAAAATGAGCTATATGGAATGGAAAGATAAAACAGCGGAATTCAAGACGATTGACGTACGAGGCATCGCCGGTAACTTCCTCGAAGGATTGAAAAAACAGGCAGTTTCGCTTCCCGTCGGCTCCGGGATCGAAGTCCTGCAAAGTTTTGAACCGATTCCTCTGTACGATGTCATGGATATCCTCGGATATGAGCGTCACACAGTAAAAGCCAGTGATACAGAGTATCATGCCTTCTTCTACCGTACTGAGCAGAAAGGCAGTCTGGAAGGGCTGCCGGAACGCCCCGCGGTCATCACAAACTACCCTATGATTGACGAAAAGCTGGGCGAACTGACCGTGGAATTCTGGGATCTCACATGGCGCAGCAAGAATCGCTTTCTCGACTATAACACTAGGCTTCTGCTTTCCCTTTCCAACGCTGTCGGTGCAGGGCGTACCCGGCAGGCGATGCGCGAGCTGCTGAAGGCATACGCCAACGGTCTGGATTCCAGAGCGCTGGATGACGTGTTTGAGCAGTTTGCATGGAATATGGGGATCGGCTTCTTCAGTTCTGAGATCGCACCGTCTCCGCTGTTTCAGGCATACAAGACCATCAAGCAGATGGAAAAGCAGGGCAAGGATCGTTCCGAGATCAACAAAGCACTGAAAGAGAGATTCGCCGATACCAATCATGGCGGAAAAGGCGGCGGTTGCTGATATAAAAGAAAAGGCCGGAGACAGTATCCTCACATATACGGGTACGGCAATGGAAATAAGAAGCTCGAATAGTTGTCTATACGAATTTATCAATCAGGAGGAAGGAAATCATGAACGAAGCAATTAATCCTGGAAAAGTATTTAAGCTTGCAGAACTCATCCCCTATGCGGATGGCAAAATCGTCAATATGGACATTGTCCATAACGACAAAATGAAATTTGTCGTTATGGCATTTGATGAAGGCACAGGGCTTTCCGAGCATGCTGCGCCCGGCGAGGCAATCATCTTCGCGCTGGACGGTGAGGGCGTAATCGGCTACGAGGGAAAAGATCATCCCATCAAGGCCGGCGAAAACTTCCATTTTGCCAAAGCGGGGCTGCACTCTGTTAAGGCCACAAAGAAGTTCAAAATGGCGTTGCTTCTGACGCTGGAATAATAGAAGGGAGATAGGTTTATGAGAGCGTTTGTAGATCAGGATATGTGCATCGGTTGCGGCCTTTGCGAGGGAACCTGCCCGGAGGTATTCCGGATGAACGATGAAGGCAAGGCGGAAGCTTATGCCGATACCACAGATGAAAGTCGTGACGCTGTTCTGGAAGCGATTGACAGCTGTCCGGCAAGCGCAATACGTGAGGAGGAATAATCATGAGAAAGCATGTAAAGGGCAACGTCAGCTGGGTCGGTTATATCGACTGGGAACTGGAGAGCTTAGACGGAGATGATTACTAAATCATGAACGGCTCCAGCCAGAACGCTTATCTGATTGAGGAAGAGAAGACATTAATCATTGATACTGTCTGGACACCGCACCGTT
>JAFTFD010000272.1 GCA_017449745.1 Lachnospiraceae bacterium | reverse complement strand
TGGCCGTTCTCATCTAAAAAGGCAAGCAGAATATTCTGCCCTTCCTCATTATACTCATAATACAGCCCGTAGGTTCCGTCTTCTACAGCAACCGGTTTTCCTTCTGCATCATAATAATACTCGTATTCGACGAGATCATCAGCATTAAAAGATCGCAGCAGGGCAAAAAAGCCGCCCGACTGCCTCTGAGGGTTCCCGTCTTCATCAAAAAATTCCCGGAAAACAGTATTATTCTCTCTGGTCTCGACCAGGATCGCATAGTTTTTATCTATGGCATAGGTGATCCTGCCTTCATCATCTACATAATCCGTTCTGGTGACATTATTCTCCACGGAAACCCGTTTATGAAGCTCCAGCGAGGATGCGCTCCTGCTCTTTGAGAAAACCGCAAGGAGCAGGATCACCAGATACAGGACGATGATGAGCAGTTTATGCCTGTTTATTTTTCTCATAAGACCAGTCTGGTCTCCTTATTAAAAGCAGGCGATATTGCTGTCGGTTCTCGACTCCGTTCCGCCTACGAGGACTCCGTTATCCAGCCTCACGATCATCTGTCCGCGCCCGAAAGAAGGCGTCGAAAGATCAATGTGAATATCATGGCCTCTGCGTCTTAATTCCCTGGCAAGCGCAGGGTCAAATCTGCTTTCGACGCTGATCCGCCCGTCTCTTAGCCACTGCCAGCGAGGCGCGTCCAATGCCTGCTGCGGGTCCAGATGAAAATCGACATAATTCATGACGACCTGCACGTGTCCCTGGGGCTGCATATAAGCTCCCATTACGCCGAACGGGCCGACTGGCGCACCGTCTTTCATAAGAAATCCCGGTATGATCGTATGATATGTTTTTTTGCCCGGTTTTAAGTAGTTTGCATCCTTAGGATCCAGGGAAAAATCCGCGCCCCTGTCCTGCAGGGAGATTCCGGTACCGCGCACCACGATTCCCGAGCCAAAACCGCGATAGTTGGACTGAATATAGGATACCATATTTCCTTCGCCATCGGCACAGCACAGATAAACGGTTCCGCTCTTTGGCGGTTCCATACTCGTCCAGATCTGTGCCCTGTCCGTCATCTCCCGGGCACGCATCGCGCCGAATGTTGGATCCAGAAGCCGGTGATAGTCCAGTTCCATCTCCTTCGGATCCGTCACATAATGAAGCGCATCGGCAAACGCCATCTTCATGGCCTCGATCTGACGATGGCAGGTCTGAACGCTGTCTCGGCTAGATTCCTCAAAAGAAAACTCTTTCAGGATATTCAGCGCCATCAGGGCTGCGATCCCCTGCCCGTTCGGAGGGATCTCGCAGACCTCGTATCCCCTGTAATTTACCCTGGCGGGCTCGACCCATTCCGCCTGATGGGCGGCGAGGTCTTCGTACCTGAGATATCCTCCGTATTTTCTGCTCTTCTCGTCGATTACCCTCGCAAGATCTCCGCTGTAAAAGCTCTCTGCCCCTGTCTTTCCTATCTCCTCCAGGGTAGCGGCGTGATCCGGCAAAAATATCATCTCTCCTGCTTCATAAGCCCTGCCCTTAGGCGCAAAGGTCTCAAACCATGGTTCGAAGCAAGGGTCCTTAAACTCCCTCTTATAAATCTCATAAGCTGACTTCCAGCTCTGTGCCAGATTGGGTGAGCAGGGGTATCCTTCCTTTGCATAGCGGATTGCGGGCTGCAGCGTTTTTTCCAGCGTCAGGTTTCCAAATCGCTTGCTGATGGCAGCCCAGGCTGCAGGGGCGCCCGGCACTGTCACAGGAGTCCATCCGTGGATCGGCATTTTGCCATTTACACTCTGTCCGTTTTCCAAAACTGCCTTCGCAGACAGGAGCATAGGAGCACGACCACTGGAATTAAGGCCGTAAAGCCTTCTGTTCTTCTCGGACCAGATGATGGCAAAAGCATCCGATCCGATGCCATTTGCCGTCGGCTCAGTTACCGTCAGCGCAGCGGCAGCGGCGACAGCGGCGTCCATTGCGTTCCCGCCCTGCCGCAGGACCTCCAGCCCGGCAGCCGAGGCCTGTGGGCTCGAGCAGTTCACCATCCCTCCTCTCGCATAGATAGGGTATCTCTGGGATGAATATTTTTGCAGATTCGGATCGAAGAATGTCTTCATATGATCAACCTTTTCCGCCTTGCGGCTTATGTGTTTGTATACTACTCTCCGCCTGCTGGATCATCCACTTAAGGAATCTGTCCATCCCTGTTTCAAGTCCTGCTTCAGCAAAAGCCCATCTGCTGTTCAGGGTATCCTTCATCGCCTGTATCCGCTCTGGGTCAGGGGAAAAGAAATTATCGACCGGCGGTTCCTCAGGCATTCCAGGGGCACTCCAATTCCTGTGCATCCTGGGCTCGCCATAGCCTCTGGTATGCCAGACTGAAACAGGCTTTTTCCCCTGAAGCTGCGCTTCGCAGAAATCCAGCATGATCTCCCAGTCTTCCAGGTTGAAAGCATGTCCGCCTTCCCTGAAGTGGATCGCACACTTATCCTCTATTCCAAGGAAACGATATACTTCCGCGACGGCATTCCATGAGGTCATCGTTCCATAAGGATTTGCCCACGTATCATCCAGTCCTTCCAGTATTAATAGAGACCTCGGCGCGATCGCAGAGCCTATGAAATTGGCATCAAACCGCAGCTCGTTTTCCCTGTTATGCTCGCTCATGACATCTGCCCCAAAGGAAGCTAAGGAGTCCATGAACCAGTGCGGAAACATTTCCCCTGTCATTTTGCCGATGGTCTCAACTGCACCTATTCCCTCTCCGTATCTTCCGCCGGCGATCCGAAGAGAACCCATTCCGCCGCAGCCGCTGCCCGCTGCCGTGCAGACATCCACACGCTCGTCAAAGACACCGCACGCGAGCGCTGCCTTTCCAAACCTGGAATGCCCGGCGACGATGACATGATCCTGATCCACGTCTTCCCGTGTCTTGACCCAGTCAATGACCCGGCTCAGAAGCCAGCCCCACATCGTGATGACCTTCCAGCTATATTCCGGATAAGCTTGGTAAAGAGTTCCCTTTTTATAATCAGCCTCATCGGGCGCCGCATCGTCGATTAGCGGAGTGGCAATGCAGAATCCCCGGCTGACAGCCAGCTGTGCTATTTTCTCATCCACGAAACCGCCGCAGAGAATGATGGGAATTGGCTTGCCTTCGGACTTTTCATCCTTGTGTCCGGCTCCCGCTGTGTTTCCTTCATTGGAAGCCTGCTTATTTAATGCAGCTGTAATGAAGGCTGTCTTTTCATGGACACTATGATCCGGTCCGAAGCTAAGATCATAGGCCTCGAAGAGCGCCTTCCCATCCCAGATCGATTTGGAGCTGATCTTCTCCGCCTTCAAATTTTCAGGTGCCGGCGGCATCACTCCATAGAGATCCTCTGCCAGGATCTTCTTGAGATATTCTCTTTGTTCCTGCCACTCTTCACGCGTCCGGATCGTCACGCCGTCTTTGTTGATAAATGGATTTGGAATCTCCCAGCCATTCATATTTTCCTCTTTTCTTTCGACCATGTAGGTGCGATTTTAAAGCAAAATAATTTCTCAAATCTAACCCTTTACGGCCGTTAAGCACCTTTTGATTCCTCTGGCCGCATTAGAAAATTTTCTCCTACGGCTGCCAGCTTTATTATTAACCATCTGGCAGTAAGCTTCCCGACCAGACACATTTCTGTATACGGCCGTCATGATCTTTTTAAATCCAAAGGCCGTTATCCAGAAAAAAACAAGTTATTTAGATACGGCCAATTGAGAACTCCAGCTTCTTATGGCCGCAATCAGCATACATGCACGATCGTCTGACCGTATCCCGTCATGGGATTCTCATGTTCATTTCTTGCCCTAAGCGTAACGGTCTCACCGGGCTTCGCGTAAAGATCCGGAGCGGAAACTGTAACTACCGGATTATGGTTGCATTCATCATAACCTTATGTAGGTTCCGGAATCCCCCTCGCCCAGGATGTCATATTTCTGAAACTCAAAAACAGGGAAGTTATCATAAGACCAGTCAAGCGTTGTCCGAAGGCCGAACTGATACTTGTCCACTTCGCCTTTGAAAACAGTTCCGTCGCCATAAAGGCAGTATTTTGCCATCAGCGGGCCGTGGCCGACTTTAAAGTGCGGATACATATAGCCAGCCTGCATCAACGGGAGGGTGTCCGGCTGTGTTGTTTTTGCCGACATGAATGAGGCATAAAGGTATGCTTTCGCAAATGCATCATTAATTCAGCTTATTGAATGATATACGCGTCCACGATCTCACCGACATACATAGTGTGGAAGTCTCCGTCCGCATACATCCTGTTGACGATCTCTTCCGGTATTTTCCCGAGATCCTGGTCCTGCTGATAAAGAACCTTGCATTCCAATGTTAATGGATACTCTTTTACTGCAGGCGTCCTGATCGTCTCTCCATCCACCAGTGTCAGTCCGGCTTCCCTGACCTTATCGATATCCCTTCCGGACATGGTTCCGCAGATCTTGAAGATCTTCGGGTCAATTTCTTTCAGCGGAACACTGACGGAAAATTCTTTTGCTTCATCGATCAGTTTCTTTGTATATCTGCTCTGCCGGACATATACCACAAAGGTCGATTTTCCCCAAAGGGTCCCGAGATGTCCCCAGCCAATTACCATGGAGTTAAACTTCTCTCCCTGCGTGTTTAAGAGGACTCCTTTCGGCAGCATTGCCGTGATCAGATCTGCGTAATCATTAACGTTGATTTTTTGCTTCATTATATCCCCTTTCTCGTAAACATAAACTGAAGAATATTCATCATCTTCCTAGTGTAATTCTAACATATTTAGCGAATGCAAATGGTTATATCTGCACCACAGCCAATGCCCAATTCTTCTGCAAAGACAAAATCTGAAACTAAAGGTTTTTATACATCATGAGAATACTTTTATTGTTTCTTGTGTTCCGTCATATCTTTTCCACTCTTCTGACAAATCGCCCCCTTCCATGAACTTCACGAACGCACGGCTGTACTGGTCGGACACTGCTTTGGCCGCCTCCATGTCGATTCCCTGCAGGAACGGCGCGCCCTCCCATCTGTCAAAATTCCTTAACAGGAACGGAATGTCAAAGCAATGGCACGCATGGATATGCGGCATCGCAGACTCAAAAGAAAACCGGTAGCGATAGACAAGGTGGCCTTTCTCCAGCATTTTCTCCAGCAGCAGATCCGTGTCATTCTCGAAAGCTATATCTGTGTTTTCTTTTACTCTTTGAAGATACTCATCTTCAGCTTCATTTTCCTTACGAGCCACAAACGGTGTACTCTCGTGCGCCACCGTGCCGCAGAAAATATCGATAGACGGATCCGCCTGCTGTGCCGCCTGGCTGATGTAATCCTCATAGATCGTCTCCCCGTCTATGACCGGTAAAAACGGGATATTTAATCTTTCCGGCTGGTTTACGGCAAGCTTCTGGGCTGCCAGGATCTCCTCTGCCGGGAGGTTCAGCAGATTCGCCTGCTGTGCCGGATCTGCAAGATTCAGCTTATCAAGAAGCGTGGCTGTCATTTTGGATGCTTCCTGCTCAGTATAAGGTGCTGTTCCGCCATTAAAGCTGAAAAGCCCTGCTCTTCTGTACAGCCCGTTCAGTTTCGGATTCCCCATCATGCAGACGGCATACCAGGCGCCGGCGGACTGGCCCGCGATCGTGATATTTTCCGGATCTCC
>JAFTFD010000271.1 GCA_017449745.1 Lachnospiraceae bacterium | reverse complement strand
GTCTGCCTGTTTCCGAAATCAAATATGCTTTTCAGGGCGTATTATGCCGTTACCATACGGCAGAGTGTGCCTTTTATTATGCAGCAAAGGAGGCGGTGCCATGTGAATGAGAGGCTAAGAGTCCTGGTCGTAGATGACCAGTACGTGGCAAGGAGCTTCTTTGAGATGCAGGTCCGGATGTCAAAGAACTATGAACTGACCGCTTCCCTTGCCAGTGCGGAAAAGGCAGTTGATTACTGCCTTAAGAATCAATTCAATCTGGTGATTATGGAAGTCATGATGAAGTACGGACTGGACGGTCTGACCTGTGCCGGAATCATAAAGAACAATGATCCGAAGATCAAAATCATTCTGGCTACATCTACTGCAGAATCGGAATGGATCGATAAAGCAAGACAGGCAGGAGTCGACAGTTTCTGGTTCAAGGAGTATCCGGATATTTCGCTGACAGAAGTCATGGATCGGACAATGAAAGGTGAATCGGTGTATCCGGATGATTCACCAAATCCGGAGTTTGGCAATGCAGATAAGTTCGATCTCACAGAAAGAGAACTGGAAGTGCTGCGGGAGCTCACCGTCAACCGGACAAACGAAGAGATAGCCGAGACGCTACATATTTCAGAACACACAGTAAAGAGACACATCCAGAATATGCTGGAGAAGACCGGATATAAGAATAGGATCGATCTGGCGGTGAACGCTAAGACGATCGGGCTGGTCGTCCATGAGGATGATCGGGTAAAAGCAATCCAATGAGTAACAGGAGGAGCAGAAAAATGAAACGGATCGGAATGAAGATCATAAGCATGATGGTGGCAGTGATCATGCTGGTAGGATTGATGCCGGCAATGGGACAGGTGGCGTATGCGGCTGGTGGCACTGGAAAGGCTGTTCAGCTTGTAGAAAGCAGTGTTGCTGCAAATATTGCAGGCGGGCAAGAAAGCATTGTTTATTTTGGAAACTATAACCAAGGTGTGATTAGTCTAAGTCCAAAGACATTCAGTGTCGATCCAATCAAATGGCGGGTACTGGAAAACGAATCCGGCAATTTATTTTTGCTCTCAGACCGTATTCTTGATCAATCTGAATATAATCCCGTAAATAAAGAAATAACATGGGAAAAGAGTTCTATACGCTCTTGGCTCAATGGGTACGATCTGTCAGAGAATGATAGTGCTCAAGATTATACAAATTACAGTTTTAAGAAAGATGCCTTCACTAATGTGGAATATAAGACCATTGCTACTACAACCGTTACTAATGACACCAGCAATGATACCCAAGATAAGATATTTTTGCTTTCTATCGAGGAAGTGACCAAAACTGCTTATGGCTTTTCGAGCAGTTACAGTAATGATGGTAATCGTATTGCAACAAACACCCCTTATGTGGCAGCGGGTGGTAGATTAAATCACCCTGGAACACTGGGAAGTGACCAGCCGGACTGCTGGTGGTTGCGATCTCTAGGCAGCAGCTCAGATAGGGCATTATTTGTATCGCCAAATGGTAGTATAAATGGCACTGGTTCAGAAGTTAACTTAATTTCAGTATTTGTGCGTCCCGCGTTGAATTTGGATTTGACCAATGTAATCTTCACGTCTGCCGCAGTCGACGGCAAAAAGGGCAACGAAGCATTAACGGCGGTAGATAATTACATTGGAAGCGAATGGAAGCTAACAGTTTTGGACAGCGACCGCAACACCTTTAATGCTTCCTTTGAAAGCAAGAGCGGTAATTTGGTAACTGTGAACTACACCGGTGCTACCACAGGTACAAATGAATATATTTCTGCAATCATCAAAAATAGCGAAGGTACAGTCACCTATTATGGCAGACTTGCGGAAGTTTCTTCTGAAGCAGGGACCGTTAACATTGACGTGGGAGAAAAACTAAATGAGGGTGACACGCTCTATGTGTTCAACGAGCAGTATAACGGTGATTATAAGACTGACTACACCTCAGAATTGAAAGAGATTACAATCTTGGCTGCAAATACTGTGAAATGCACAAACTATTGGGGTACAAGCAGCGATGATGCAATGACAGATGTTAAGGTCAACGGCAACGCACTTACATCAAATCCTAGCGGTACTCCTGTTAATTTGACAACGGGTGAAACGGCAACTATCACGCTGAAAAATACAAGCGGTTGGACTAATACAACTTTTGGGCTGTTCTATAATTCTGCATTCAACGGTAGTTATTCTTTGATGGATAACGGTTCAGGCGTTTTGAGTGGCAGTTTTATCGTCCCTGACGTTGATTTTGCAATCGGTATCAATCAAACCGCCGTATCTACCAAGGGCCTTGAAGGCATTGCCATCAGCACGCAGCCTACCAAGACCACTTACACAGAGGGCGAGACCTTCGACCCGGCGGGCATGGTGGTAAAGGCGACTTACAGCAACGGCGACATAGCTGAGGTGACAGGCTACACCTTCGAACCCTCTGGCGCTCTTACAACTTCTGATACTAACGTGACTGTCAGCTATACCGAGGACGGCATAACAATGACGTCGACACAGGCAATCACGGTCAATGCGGTATCAACACCAACCGCTCCCGCCATCACAACCTCCACGCTGCCTAACGGCAAGGTTGGAACCGCTTACGATCAGACCCTTGCGGCTACAGGCGACGCCACGATCACATGGACGCTTGACAGCGGCAATCTCCCTGATGGGTTGCTCCTCGGCACAGACGGCAAAATCAGCGGTACACCTACAACGGCTGGGGACTATACTTTTACCGTGGAAGCCACCAATGGGGCAGGAAGCGATACAAGGAGCTTTACCATTACCATTGCCCCGGCTGATGCTGTGACCTATACCGTGATGGTTACAAATGATGGAAACGGGACAGGGACAGCATCTCCGACATCTGGAACAACCGGGACGGAAGTCACTCTGACAGCCTCACCAAACAGCGGATATAAGTTCAAGGAATGGCAGGTCGTATCTGGTGGCGTTACTGTATCCGGTGATAAGTTCAAAATCGGCACAGCGAATGTTGAAATTAAGGCTATTTTTGAGAAGAAATCAGAGCCTGCTCCTGAACCCACCCCTGGACCTGAGCCGAAACCTGAACCCAAGCCGACACCCGCGGCGGAGTACCACCATGAACACAACTATGTCTGGCAGATCACTCGTAAGGCAACCCCTACTGTGGACGGTGAGATGGTCTATGCCTGCAAGGAATGCGGCGCGGTAGCCCAGAGACTTCCTATCTCCGGTTATCCTGCCTTCAACGAGGATGCGGCAAATAAGATCAAGAATGCAAAGCCCGGTGCGGAAGTCGTGATCTCCACGCAGAAGTGGATCAGTTTCTACTCCATCGTCTGGAATGAACTGGCAAAACGTCCGGATGTGAAGCTGGTGATCGATTATCAGGATAAAGGCAAGATGTATGAGGTCGTGATCCCTGCCGGGACAGACGTGAAGACACTTATGAACAACGAAGGCTACGCCGGATTCCTGTTCCTTTCCGGCAAGTTCGGAAGACACGAGATCAAGGTGTATTAAGCAGCGTATCAGGAACTTAATCTGTGATAGAATGAATTATGCAAAGCCCGCTTTATCCGGATCGGAAAGATCCGCCAGAAGGCGGGCTTTGTTATAAGTGTTTATGAGATGAACCAAAAACCAACCAATGCAGCGCAGATCGGAAGGAGGCAAGGCCTTGTCAAAACAGAATAGAAATACATGGCTGTTTGTCTTCTTTCTTGTACTGGCAGCGACAGCGAATGTCCTGAGCAAGGTATTCTCATACGGTCCTGACAGCCTGATGACCTGCTTCAACTATGTGATCCTGACCGGCCTTTTGCTGTTCTGGGCCGGGTCTGTACGGATCAGGCTTCTTCCTTCGCACGCCAGGACTTATGTTTACAGCGCGGCTTTACTGCTGCTCCTTTATATGCTGCTTCGGATCTTCAAGTACCGTTTCACGGTGGAACCGGCTGCGCTGCGTTATCTCACATATGCCTACTGGATCCCGCAGATGCTGGTCCCGGCTTTATTTCTCATGGCCTGCATCCGTATCCGGCAGGGCAGCTGCACAGACAAAAAGCCATGGGAGGCCCTGTTACTGATCCCCGGATTTCTGTCTGCCCTGACGGTCATGACCAACGACCTGCATTTCCTTGTTTATGTCCCGAAGCCCGGCATTCCGTGCTTTGACATGGAGACCGGCACCTATTCTTATGGACCGGCGTTTTATTGCCTTTACATCTGGATGATCCTGGCAGCAGCCACAGGGCTTATTCTCCTGTTCCTCGCGACCGGACGCCTGCAGAAAAGAGCGGTCCTAGAACTGTTCTACATGGTCACCCTCTGGTTTGGCATCGTCCTGCTCAACATCCTTTATCTTGACCGTTACAGCAGGTTCCATCCTTTTAAAGTACCGGATGCGCATACCTTCGGTATGCTGGGCGTGATGGAGATCTGTATACTGCATCGGCTGATCCCATATAACGAGAACTATTCAGGGTTCTTCAGGATCCTCCGGATGCCGGTCCTGATCACGGACAGGGCATTCCGGACCGTTTATCATACAGAGTCTATACTGCCTGCGGGAGAGGTTGAACTGAAAGCCTCTCTGAAAGGGCCACTGGAACTGGCCGGAGACCGGAAGCTGTCCGGTACACAGATCCGTGGCGGATATGCCTTCTGGGCGGAAGACGAAAGCGGGATCCGGCAGGCCCAGAAAAAGCTGACAGAAGCCAATGAGACGATCGAACAGGAAAATGAACTGATCCGGGCGGAGACAGAACAGAAGGAGAAAAACGCCTATCTGCAGTCCAGGCACCATATCTACCATGAGATCGCGGAGAAGCTTTATCCCACGCAAAGGAAGATCAGCCAGCTGCTGGACAGTACATGTCCGGGTACGGAAGGCTTTCGGGATTCCATAGCCGGCGTTTCTGTTTTGAATGCCTATGTAAAGCGAAAGACAAACATCCTCCTTTTGGCGGCGGAGAAGGACAGCCTGGATATCCGGGAGCTGTCCATGGCATTGCAGGAATCAGCAGATTACCTGACACTGGCAGGTCTCAGGACAACAGTGCGTGTACAGGAGGATGGCTTTCTTCCCGCGGAGCGGATCGTGCAGTTATATGACGCGTTCGAACAGGTCGCGGAGCAGCTGCTTTACAGGACATCCTCTATGATGGTCTCCTTAAGCGGCGGTGTGTTTCGATTCGCAGCCGCTGCGGATAAAGCACCGGATATGGATGGGATCATGCTGCCGGTAAAGGTCCAAAGAAGTGAGGACATACTGTACATGGATATCTTTACGGGAAAGGAGGAAGAGGCGCTATGACGATCCACGAAGCCATCTTTTCCCCGCTCAGACAGCCGCTGCTGATCATCCTGTATCTGCTCCTGACGCTGCAGATGACACTTTTCTTCAGCGCTTTCCGGGACGTAAGGAGCAGAAGGTACAAGCTGTTTTTGCTGCTGCATATGCTGCTGAGCTTTATCTGTTTATGGATGCCGCTCTGGGATCTTGATTCGAATCCCTACCGGACGGACCGGCCCATACCGCTGCCTGCGGCCCGGACGCCTTTCACGTCACTGCCGGTCAGCGCGATGTTTTTTTATGAAGTCATGACGGCGGTCATCCTTGTCTGTGTCATCAGGGATTCTCTGCGTTATCGGAAAGATCACCTGACATCTGACAGTGTCAAGGAGGCGATAGACCTCCTGCCTGCCGGCATTGCCTTCGGCAAAGAGGACGGGACTGCGGTCTTTGGCAATCTGGTGATGAATGACCTTGCAAGGAAGCTGACCGGGAAGAGCCTGACAGACCTGTCTGCTTTCCTGGATGACAAGAGCGGAAATGCCGTGACCGATATAGGAAAACCAGTGCAGGTCACCCTGCCGGACACGGAACAGGTGTGGCAGCTGTTTTCGGATATGACGGAAGCAGACGGGGAACGGTTCATCAGGCTGACAGCGACAGATATCACGAAGCAGGCAGCGGTCACCAGGGAACTGGAGGAGAAGAACAAAAAGCTGAAGGATATCCATATGCGTCTGGATATCTATAATAAGCAGGCGGACCGCATCATCATCGCGCAGGAGCTTTTGACAGCCCGGATGGCAGTCCACAACGAAGTCGGGAACATCCTCCTGGAGAGCCGGCATTACATGAAGGACCCTTCCTCTATAGATGAAGAAGTGCTCCTGCAGGCGCTGAAGAATACCAATACCTACCTCCTCAGGGAATACGAGGAGGACGATACTGCCAGGGATCCCCTGACGGATGCCCTGGAGATGGCGCGCGCGATCGGCGTGAGGGTGAAGATTACGGGTTCCGTCCCGGAAGAAGGCACGGCCCGGGAGATCCTGGCCGCCGCCATCAACGAATGCGCGACCAATACCGTCAAGCATGCGGACAGCGACTGGCTGTCGGTGGAGATCCGGCAGGAAGGACCCGGCTTAGCAGACCAGGCCTTCTGTTTCGTCCTGCAAAGCAGCGGAGCTGCCGGAGGGAAAGTACAGCCCGGCGAAACGGCGCCTGAAGATATCCATGAGTCCGGAGGACTCCTGTCCCTGCGCACACTTGTGGAGCGGGAAGGCGGAGCCATGCAGATCGAAAGTGCTCCGGAATTCCGGCTTACGATCCGGCTGAATTCTGTCGAAAAACAGGTGTTGTAATTTAGTGCAAAGAAATGGAATTATAGTCTGGGAAAAGCACTGCAAACGGCTTAAAAACGCTGTTTGCAGGTTCCACGTTATTGATTGTTTCGTTGCGGAAACAAGACAGGAATCATATAATACTCATATAGTTGAAGAATTACAGAGGTCAAATCATGAGCGAAATAAAAAAGAGAATCAACTATATGGTCGTAGTGGAGGCTTATTATGTCAAAAGCAGAAACATTGCATGAATTATACTTAACTTGCCAGACAATAGATTTTGATGATACAAATCAATTGATCGAGCAGGCTGAAAGCGATGATGAAAAAAGGTTTATAAGAATAATAACGGATTGTATATTGCAGGAAAAGCAGCGAAAGGCGATTGCAGAAAGCAGATTCTGATTATGAAGCGATATGTAATTTTTGCAGGCCCTAATGGAGCAGGCAAATAAAGCATGGGGATTTGAATACTTCCTGCATACTTGATAAAAATGAGCACCGCCGCAGCCCGTAAAATCAATGAATTTTGAATGGGGAGAGCCTTCAAGTCCCCCTCTCGCTACGAAAAAGGATCCGGACCATCAGGTTCGGATCTTTTTCGTATATCAAGAAAATGAACCCTCGACACCGCGGTGGAGAGGGCGCACGACGTCCAGTGGACGTCGGTCCTGCGCCGACCGAAGCGAAGCGGAGATCAAGTCCCCCTCTCGCTACGGTGAAAATGCCCGGAAAGTATTGAAAATCAATACTTTCCGGCTTTTTTAATTTCTGAATGACTGTATGCACGCGTATGCACGTTGTAAATATGCCATTTTAAAGGTCAAAACAGACCATTTAGCAGGACATAGTAACGTGATTACGTTTATCTGACAGCCTCAGAAAACAGCTTCTTAGTTCTTTCTCCGACATTATTCATACGGATATATCCTGACAGCACAGGTTGACTTAAAAGGTGAGTTGACGAGCTTTGTCCTTATATCCTCCGGGCGGGAATTCGCCGCAGGCCCGATGAATCATTTTCGCCTGTTCAAGGACGTTCCGCGCATTTTTGACGCCTGGGATATTGATTCCAACTATACAGAACAGGAGATCACAGCAGCGGAGGATGTCCATTGTGAGATAGAAGAAACCGGAGGATTCCGTGCAGTGCTGCGTGTCAGCGGGCGTATTGCGCATTCCGTATTTACGCAGCGGATCATCCTGGAGGCGCAGTCGGAGAGGATCCTCTTTGAGACACAGATCGACTGGCAGGAACTGCATTGGCTGCTCAAAGTATCCTTCCCTGTGAACGTCTACGCGACGGAAGGGATCAACGAGATGCAGTTCGGGTGCGTGAGGCGTCCGACCATGCGGTCCACCCAGTATGAGAAGGACCGGTTTGAGGTATGCAACCACCGATACAGCGCACTCTTTGATGAGAGCCATGGCGCCGCCGTGCTGAATGACTGCAAATATGGTATCAGTATGAATGGAAATGCCCTGGAGCTGACGCTCCTGAGGGCGGCTGTGACAACCACAATCAGGACACCGTTTGCCCACAGGGCATGGAGCTGTGACCTGAGGGAGAACAAAGAGGAAGAACTGACTGTATCCGATGGAGAGGTCAGGCTTTTATTTGGCGCGTTTGAGATTCGGACGGTTCGGCTTGCTTAACTGATTGTGACAACGGGGACGGCTCTCAGTGTCACAACAGTGTACAAGGGGAAATCCTCAAATGCTGCGGTAATCAATACTTTCCTGTGTCTTCCTGATGCTGAGGAGATAACATGATGAGATATGTGAATATTCAAAATCTGAACGATGTGGACAGACGAAGCGGGATCATTTCAGAAATCGGAATGGGGACGACAAGCTTCTGGTCCGGGAACAATGCCGGACTGGAAACCTGCATCAGGAAGGCAGTCAGGGAATATGGAATAACTGTCTTGGATACTGCCGAGATGTATGGGAACGGCAGATGTGAATCAGCTCTCGGAAGAACCATCAGAAGTCTCGATCGCAACAAATTGTATATCGTGGATAAAATTCTTCCTTCCCACGTCAAAAAGGATACGTTCAGGAAGCGCCTGGAGGGGAGTCTGGCACGTCTGCAGGCGGAATATATAGATTTATATCTGCTGCACTGGCGGGAAAATGCAGATCTGCAGCTGATGGTGGATGAGATGGAAGAAGCTGTGGAGGATGGTCTGATTCATTCCTGGGGAGTGTCAAATTTTTCAGTGAAGGACATGGAAGACCTGCTTCGTTGTGACAGAGGCGCGCACTGCTTCTGCAACCAGTTCTTTTATTGCCTGTATGAGCGCGGCCCTGAATTCGATCTGATACCATTGCTGAAAGAAAATGGTATTCTTCCTATGGCATACTCATCGCTGGGGTCGGATTACTATCCGCATGATGATATTCATAAGAACAAAAAGATCATGAGTGAGTGCAGGAAAGCTGATGTCACTCCGGAAAGCATAATGCTGAAGCTCGTAACCGCGCACGGCGCAGTCGCACTGTTTCAGACCACTTCACTACAGCATCTTGACGAGAACCTGAAGGAGGTTCCCGAAGCGCTTTATGAGGAGCTTAGGCAGGTCTTTGAAGAGGCTTATCCTGCACCTTCGTCTGCCAGAGAATTAGTAAAGATATAGTGCCGCTATTTTTCTCATACCCGCTGTCGCTCACGGTAGGCGCCTGGCGTCATGCCGTATTGTTTTTTAAAGGCAGTGATGTAATGGGATTCACTGGAAAAGCATAAAAGTGTACTGATTTCACCGATGGATTTGTCGGTATAGTCCAGATGCCGAATACTTTCTTCCAGCCTGCACTCCATGATGAAGGCAGCGGGACTCATTTCCAGATCCCGCTGAAAAATCCTGGTTAGCTGGCTTCGGCTGATATGCATCTCCCTTGCCAGATCTTCTACACTCAAAGGATTGTAGAGATGGTCTTTGACATACCGGACATAAGTATCGGAGGAGTGGTGCAGGATCATGTGTTGTTCCCGTACAAGCGAAGTAAAGGTAAGGATCACCTCGGAGATCATGTTTAAGACAATTCTGTCATCTTCAATTGTCTCAATCCTGGCAATAAACGAGTCGCTGAGTGTGAATGCGCGCATATAACCGACGCCACCATCGATCGCTGCCCTTGTAACCAATGTCGTAACGCAGATAAACAGAGCCTTAAGCTGATGAAGGTTGCTATGATGAATTAATCGTAAATCTCGCTGGAAAAGCGGGGCTAGTAGTTCGGTTGTCCTATCGATATCTCCACTTCGCACTGCAGCAAGCGTAAGCTGTTCCATGTGATGGTCAAGGCTGTAATTAATAGCGGGTACTTCTTCCTGGAATGAAAGCTGGGCAGTTTGAATCTGCCCTAACGCATCTTCCTGAGGACGAAGACTATGAAATGTCTCCTGTGAAGAGTAGCCATGGAAATGATTGTTTAACAGAGCAAGCAGATTCTGCAATGACCCATAGGAACCGCCGGTAATCCCGGAGAGAAGCTCCTCATCAGACCACTCATTGCATTTTAATTCATGCCGGACGAGTGGCAGACGATCCTTTTGCAGCGGATAGAGGGAAATCGGGCCGGCAATGATTCGCAAGTCATTACCGATCCGCAGAACTCCAAAAAACAACCCGATCTGCAGGGTGTGGATCTGCGCAGAGGGCAGCTCCGGCAATTCTGGCAGGATACCTTTTGCATATGGTGCTGTTCCTTCCGGGAAAGAAGCCAGCAATTCTGAAGAATCATATATATACAGTGGATGTCCCCATAAACGTGAGGCAATTCCACAGAAATCTGCTGTTTCCTGTAATCTCTTAACCTTTTCTTGATTCATACGTTCTCTTTTTCGTTAGCCCCGGTATTTCCAGACAAAGGCATTTTACATCTTCGCTGAAGATCTGCAGCAGCGTACCACGTCACCAATGTTCAAAATCCCCATCGATATCGCTATCCTTAAATATCTCGAAATTTCAATATATCTTGAATGTGCGTCAAATATAATATAAATGCGTCATATATGAAATTCAAGGATTTATGGTTCTGCTATCTTAGAATTACAGAAACGGGAAGCATGAATGCGATAGTATGGAAGCTTCAACAGGCGATCATAATGCGGATGAAGGTACAGAAGAATACAGTCTGAAGCATTGTAGAAGAAGGGAGTGCATGGATGAAAAGAATTTTAAATCCGATTCTGCCATCCTGGGAATATGTGGCTGACGGGGAGCCGCATATTTTCGGAGACAGAGTATATCTGTTCGGTTCTCATGATGCGTTTAATGGCAAAAGCTTCTGCCCGCTGGACTATGTACTTTGGTCTGCACCGATCAATGATCTGTCCGACTGGCGCAAGGAGGGTGTAATCTACCGAACAATTCAGGATCCCATGGCAAAGAAGAATTCCTTCATGCAGGCTCCGGATGTGATCGAAGGGCCGGATGGCAGATTCTACCTGTACTACACGCTTTCACTGGATCCAACAATGTCCGTTGCGGTAAGCGATACGATCACCGGTCCTTATGAATATTACGGGAGGGTAAAGGATATCACAGGGCATGTGATCGGCTCTTCCAAAGGGGATCTTTTCCAGTTTGATCCGGGACTGTTCCGCGATGATGACGGACGCATCTACCTGTATAAACACTACCTCATCACATCCGGAACAACAGGGTATCTCCCGAATCCCTCGGAGGTAGCCGTCGGTGATTCCTGGCACGGACCCTATACGGTTCTTGGCGATCCGCATCCGACAGATCCTTCCAGAACTTCATTCCATTCCCAGATTTCGTCTGTGTTTAAAGTCCCCGGTAAAAAAGACCTTTATATTGCCGTGGCAGACCGTTGGGCGGTTCATAAGATGGACCTGCCGTATCCTTTTTATGAAAAGCTCTTTACCTATGTCTTTACCGGAAGAACAGAAGAGATTCCTGCCCTGGCGCAGGAGTTCCATCTGACACAGAAACAGATGAGCATGATGAGTGATCAGAGTACGGATACCTCGATCGCGGACTATGTCTGGCTGCCGCTTCGCTTCGTGGATCCGTGTGATGCGTATCCGAACGGAATGGTACTTATCGACTGGCTGGATGAGTGGCGGATTGAGGATTACGATTAGAAGAATTACAGATAGAAAAAGATTTGCCGCTGCACATGAGAAAACCACAGGGGAGAGGTCCTGCTTAAGACCGCCCGCTGTGGTTTTTGCGTTTATTCTGACCGGGACTATTCCGAAAGCCGGCGCGCCATTTTCTGCCGGAACGTGTAATCAGGTATTCCATTATCAGGCTTGATAATAGAACGGATTTGCTTATATAATAAATGTAAAAAAAAATACATTTTTGAAAGGCAGAGATTTTTAATGGCAGAAAATATAATTGAACAGATGCAGAACAAACTGGCCGGTATGACAAAGGCACAGAAAAAAGTGGCAGATCTGATTATGACAGATCCAATGGAAGCATCCTACTCCACAATTGACAAAATCGCGCACAGCGCGGATGTCAGCACTGCCAGCGTAATCCGGCTGGCGAATGTACTGGGTTACAGCACATTCAGTGAATTTCAGAATGTTCTGAAGGAGTATATGCGTTCCGGCTCTGCCCCGATTCACAGGCTTACCCTGAATGCCCGGAATATGGAGGATGGTGTGGAAGAGGATGTAGTCACCGCTGTCTATCAGCAGGGGATGGAAAATCTGGCGAACGCCGTACAGACGCTAAGAACGGAAACACTTTATGAAATTGCAGAGAAGATTGGAAATGCGAGCTGTATCTATATCACCGGTGCGCGAACGAGCGAGAGTACAGCCAGATATCTTACATTTAACTTAAACCGCATGTTCCTGAATGCGGTATATGTGGGAGATTCCATGTCCAATCAGATTGATCTGATTAAAAAGATCAAACCGGAGGATGTCCTGATCGTCATAACCATATCCCGGTACAATAAGTTACTGTGCAGGACGGCACAGCGCTGTCAGGAAAAAGGCGCCTGTGTGATCGGTATTACAGACAGCTATGATTCTCCACTGGCAGACTGTACACAGGTTCAGCTGGTCGGAAAATGCTGGTCGACGGATTTCCATAATTCCATCTTATCGCAGATATTTCTTGCGGATGCCCTCATTAAGGTCTGCAGCCAGGTCAATGCAGACAGGGTACAGAAAAATCTGGAGTATGACGAGCAGAATTTCAGTGAGATACAGTATTTTGTCAGATGACAGGTAACTGGTTATGTTCGTAGAACGTGAACAGTTACAATGACAGACAGAATACATATGACGGAACGCGTGAAAGCTTCCTGTAGAAGAATATAAAATAAAATACAAAATATATTGACACACGAGAAAATGTAATATAAAATACATAATATCAGATCAAATATATTTTATTTTACAGGAGGGGGAATATGTATCTCGCAATTTTGGGTTATGCGCTGGTCATCATCATGATGATCGGACTGCTGAAAAACAAGCTCACACCGATGGTAGCATTTGTCGTGCTTCCGATTATTTTTGGTTTACTGGCTGGATTCTCACCTGCAGAGATCGGCGGATTTGCCAAAGACGGCGTCCCGAAGACACTGAGTGCTTCCGCACTGGCACTGTTTGCAACCGCATATTTCGCGATCATGACCGACAAGGGGCTGTTTGATCCGATCGTTTCCTGGCTGTCGAAAAAGGCCGGCGGAAATGTTGTCGCGATCATGATTATCACGGTTATCATCGCGGCAATTTCTCATATGGACACGGGTATGACCAGTACGATCCTGGTAACCATTCCGTCCATGCTTCCCCTGTATAAGAAATTTAAAATCAAACCGGAATATCTGTTCCTGCTGATGGCACAGTCCATCGCGGTCGTCAACCTTCTGCCGCACGGCGGTGGAATGATCCGTATGTCCAGCGTTTCCGGACTGGATATCGCACTGATGTTCAGAACGATCGCACCGGTAATAGCCTGCATGCTTATCTATAATCTGATTTGTGCCGTGATTTTCGGCAAGAGAGAGCAGAGAAGAATTGCAGCCGGCGTGGATCCTGCCGTTTATGGAGACACAGAGGACAGGGATGTCACATTGATGGAAGTAAAGGTTGACGTGCGCTACTGGCTGAACCTCGCAGTTACATTTGTCCTTCTGGCGTTGATGTTTGAAGGATCACTCCCCGGATATTTTGTCTTCATGATCGGTCTTTCCCTGGCCATGCTGATCAACTATCCGAATCCGAAAGAGCAGACGGCGACACTGAAGCGTGTTGCGGAGAAGGCCTATCCCATCGCGCTGGTCATGCTGGCTTCCGGCGTTCTGGTTGGTGTCATGAGTGGAACTGGCATGCTGACGGAAATGGCAAACGTGATTGTGGCGCTGATTCCGGAATCCTTCCGCCGCTTCTACGGCGTGATTGTCGGTATCATCAGCCTTCCGCTGGCATTTGCCCTTGGCGCGGACGGATTTTATTACGGTCTGTCTCCCCTGTTCCTGGAGGTCGGCGCCAATTATGGATTCACAACACTGAGTCTGGCCTGCATCATGATGCTTGCCCGCGACGCGCTCGGCAACCTCACACCTGTCTCTCCGGTTACTTACCTCGCACCTGGTCTGATCGGCAAGGATCTTCCTGTTTTTATCAAGTTCTGTATGAAGTATCTGCTGTTATACTTCCTGATTGAGCTGGTCCTGTGCGTGCTGTTCGGAATCCTGCCGATCGTGGTATGATTCGCCTCAAATTTCAGTAAAAATACCGTATCTGTTCGCGTTCTCCATATGTGGACAGATACAAAATACTCCCGATTGCAGAAATGGATCACATTACTATAGCGGTTCCTGTTTTTACAATGCGGGAACGATCAGGAGATAACGACATCATGAAAACAAACATCGGATTCAGAGTATATGAGGATTTTGAGCGTCCGGCACCGGAACTGATTGAAAAATTCCGCGGAATCCCGTCCAGCAATATCGGAGATATGCTGAACCGCCTTTCCTGTATGCGGCCGGAAATCGTCCCATTTAATGACAAGCCGCTGCTGGGCCCGGCATTTACCGTGAAGGTTCCGGCCGGAGATAATCTGATGATCCACAGAGCACTCGATCTGGCAAAGCCGGGAGATATCCTGGTGATCGACGGAGAAGGATACGGCCATCGCTCGCTCATGGGCGAGATGATGCTGGACTACGCGGTGAAGCGCGGGATCGCGGGATTCGTCATCGACGGCATGGTCAGAGACGGAAACGCGCTGCGAAATGCACCGATTCCGTTCTATGCCATCGGACTGACACCACAGGGACCGTATAAAAACGGCCCGGGCGAGATTAATGTCCCGATCGCCTGCGGCGGGCAGGTTGTATTCCCCGGAGATATTCTCGTCGGAGATGAGGATGGAATCGTGGTCATCAGGCCGTCATGGGCAGAGGAACTCGCGGATGAGGCGAAGGCGAAGCACGCCAAAGAGCTGAAAGAACTCGAGAATCGCTCTAACGCTGCAGATAATGAAGATATGATCGCCCGGCATCAGGCGAAGTGGACAGAGCTGGCCAGGTCGAAGGGCGAACAGATGATGTAAAGGAAAAGTGTGTCAATGGGGACAGTCCCTGTTGACACACTTTTTGCATTGATATTATTGGGTTTGCGGCAACAGTGTGTCAGTGGGGACTGTCCCCATTGACACATTTTTATTCCTCTCTGTGATCGAAGACTCTCTGCGTCTTCTTCTCGGAGCGAGGCAGTGTATTGAGCGATACGATCGCAACTTTCGGTGTGACATTCATCTTTGACTTAAACAGATTCCGGATGGTATCTGCCGTCGATGCGAAATCAACTCGTCCGTCCGCTTCCGCGGTCACCATGATGATATCCCTGTTGTGGCTTTCATCGTGGGCGATATCGATCTTATATTCACTTGAGACGCCGTCAACCATGCTGAGAATTTCTTCGACCCGGCTAGGGAACATGTTGACGCCGTGTACTTTGAACATATCGTCACTTCTGCCCTTGATGATATCCAGCCGGGGATATTTTCTCCCGCAGGAGCATTCACCCGGGATGATGCGCGAGAGGTCGTGTGTCCGGAAACGAATCAGCGGCGCGCCTTCTTTCACCAGTGTCGTGATGACAATTTCCCCTTCCTCACCGTCCGGCAGAACCTCTCCGGTCATCGGATCGATAATTTCCGTATAGACAAAATCATCAAAAATATGCATGCCGGTCTGGCCGGGGCAGTTGATTCCGATTCCGGGGCCATAAATCTCGGTAAGGCCATAAATATCATAGAGTTCAATGCCCAAAGCGTCCGCAATGTAGCGACGTTTTGCTGCGCTCCAGCGTTCGGAACCGATGACACCTTTCTTCAGGCAGATCTTGTCCCGGATGCCGCGCTTATTGATCTCCTCAGCCAGCAGCAGGGCATAAGAAGAAGTGGCGCACAGCACGGTGCTCTTCAAATCGACCATCATCTGCAGCTGCTTCTCGGTGTTGCCGGGGCCCATGGGGATCGCCATGGCACCGAGTCTTTCACAGCCTGCCTGGAAGCCGATGCCTGCCGTCCACAGTCCGTATCCGGGTGTGATCTGGATTCTGTCCTTTGAGGTGATGCCTGCGATTTCATAACATCTCGCGAACATTTCTGCCCAGTCCGCGACATCTTTGGCTGTATAGGGGATAATAACCGGTTTGCCTGTCGTTCCGGAGGAAGAATGAATGCGCACGATCTCCTCATCCGGCACCGCCTGGATTCCCAGTGGGTAAGAATTGCGCAGATCCGCTTTGTCGGTAAACGGAATCTTAAGAAACTCCTCCGGCGAGGAAACGCCGGTTATGCCGGCTTTTTTATAGATCCTGCTGTAATAGTTTCCGCTCTCCAGAATGCGGTGGATCTGACGGTTGACCTGTTCCAGCTGTATATCATTGATTCTCATGCGGTTTTCTTCCTCCTCGGATACGGATTTTTTGCCTATGGTATAGCCGTCCAGAAATGCCTTTTTGTTAATTTATACGTATTTATTGGGAACTCTCTTTTCGATTTGCTCAAGAGCTGTCTCCCTGCTGACGCCGAGCTTACCGGATCCGGCCGCAATGCCCAGCATAATAATGTTAAAAAACTTGGATGAACCGTAAGGCCTGCACACTTCATCCGCGTTCACAAAAATGCAGCGGCATTTTCCGGCAAGATAATCGGTCATGCTACTCCCGTCATATCCACTGTCATTCAGGGATGCCGTGACCGGCATGACGGCGGCAGTGTTGACGACCGCGATCCCATCCGCTTTCAGGTATTTAAGATTCCTGACTGCTTCCGCGGGCTCAAAGGCAAGCATCACATCCGCATTTCCAAAAGGAATCAGCGGGGAATAGCACTCATCGCCGATCCGGACATGACTGGTGACGGATCCGCCGCGCTGCGCCATGCCGATCGTTTCGGCACTGTGCACGGAAGAACCTTCTTCCATTGCCGCAGCCGCAATGATCCTGGAAGCGAGCACTGTACCCTGTCCGCCGACGCCGCAGATTAGAACGTCCTTATGCATTACGATCACCTCCATTCCTGATCGCACCCACAGGGCAAATCTTCGCGCACAGACCGCATCCGGTGCAGAGGTTCCTGTCAATGACGACATGCCCGTCTGATACGCTGAGTGCGGGGCAGCCGATCTCACGGATGCATTTTTTGCATCGGATACATGCTGCATCGTCAATCACACATACAGACTGCGGCTTTTATAATGCAATGCAGGGAGATTTGAATATGATGGCCCTGACACCCTTTTCCGCCGCACATTCTCTGACTGCGGCAATGCTTTCTTCTAAGGAGAGCGGGTCCACGGTAAGAATTTTTTTGACGCCGATCCCCTCCAGAACCTTTGCAATATCGACCTTGTCAACGAAATTCCCCATCATATTGCGGCCTGTGCCGGGATGCGGCTGGTGGCCTGTCATGGCCGTTGTGGAATTATCCAGCACGCACAGGATCATGTCCGCTTCGTTGTAAACGGCATTGACAACGCCGGTCATACCGGAGGCAAAAAAGGTCGAGTCACCGACAAAGGCGAAACATGTGGTGTCGTCCTGCAGATGGGAAAATCCCTGCGCCATCGTTATGCCCGCGCCCATGCACAGGCACGTATCGACCATATCGAGCGGCATGGCGTTGCCGAGCGTGTAGCAGCCGATATCTCCGCAGAAAATCGCCTTCTGCCCCTTCATTGCCTGCTTGACGGCATAAAAAGATGCCCTGTGAGGACATCCGGCGCACATTACGGGCGGCCGGGCAGGAAGCGCAGGTGCGTCCGTGACATCAATCACGGATGCGCCAATATCCGTTCCGAGGTAGTCACTTAAGATTATTGCGGACAGCTCCACGCTGTTTTCACCGTTATGCGGAACTTTTGCATTGAGCTTGCCGGACACCTGAACAGGAAGATGATGTCTTCCGATCATTTTCAGGAGCTGCTCCTCAACATAGGGACTCAGCTCCTCCAGACAGAGTACTTCATGGACACCTTCCAGAGCCCGCAGAACAAAGTCTTCCGGGAACGGGAAGGCCGTTCCGATTCGTATCAGCTTAATTTCCGGATGTTCTTTCAGGCACTCTTTTACATAAGCATAGCTGATGCCTCTCGTCATGACTGCTTTCGCGGAATTGCCGCCTTCTGCGGAGTTAAAACGGTAATCGGAAAAATCCGCGGCAATCTCCGCGTTTCTCTTTTCCATTCTGGCATGGTTTATGTTGGATAGGCGGGGGAAAATAACCCATTTTCCGGAGTCTTTTATAAAGCCCTCATATGTGCCCGGACCGTCTGGCAGGCAAGCAAGCTATCGTTAATGTGCGATTATGTAGCTTTCGTGCGTCTTCGGGTTTCTGGCAAACTGACACATAAACTCCCATACCAGTTCCGAAGAGGCAAGAGATGGGAAGTGAGGCAGCCCGCTGACACCAATGAAGCGGGCAAGGTTTTCACCATGTTCGTTGATGCAGTTCCCTACAAAGTGGTCACAGGCGTTGCGTGTAATCACAGAGGTTCTCTCAAAGGGATAGCCGAGCATGCGGATGACCGGATCGGCACTGTCCAGAGCAATCTGTTTAGACTCTTCCCTCGTGTGGGCTCGGCATCCTGCCACTCTGCGCCAGTTGTTTACGGAAGCGATCTTATTGTCTCCCGTCCAGTCGATCTGCGAATTTCTGATCTGTTCAACCATTGCAGGATCTGTTCCCGGATCGCGGTACAACGGGAGAAGGTTATGAAATTCATTCTCACCCAGACTGTGTACGACGGGCATTTTGATTTCTGCTGCATGAGCAATCATCTCATCTGTGAATGTTTCTCCCGGAAAAACAAATCCCTCATATTCCTCTACATCACCGGCGACGCCGCTTGCAAAGAGCATTCCGCCGACACCCGCGGCAGCATAGCGCTCCGGATTACGCAGAACATGTCGGGATGTCATAGCTCCGCCAAGTGAGTAGCCGACCATATACACGCGGGAGAGGTCAACCGGATAGTGCTCCACCGCATAATCAAAGAGCTCGTCAATAAAGTCCGCGTTCTCGTTGTTGGGGATGATGGTGATCAGTTCTTCACTGGCAGCGATATCCAGATAACCGTAGCATTCTGCAAGAAATATCGGATTCTCATGTCCGTGGAGTACAAAGAGCAGAGGGTAGCGGATCGATGCATCCTTATTCTTCACACAGGAAAGAGGAAGGTAAGACGCCCATGTTGTGTCCCAGGTATCTGTTCCGTGCAGTTCTTTCTTCAAACCTTTCGACTCCCAGTACTGCAGAACCCGCTCACTTCCCTGATCCTGTTCTGCAAGAACTCTTGAGGTCTGTGCATAAATTCCCTGATAGGTTGATGTCTTCATAAAGGCTTCCACATCGAAGTTTTCATCGCCCATCTGTGTCAATGCTGTCTTCAGGTAATCCACAATCATTGCGTTCTGTTCCATTTTTGTTCCCTCCTTGTACTCTGTTCTTTCACGCGTTTTGTCACTTGTCATTGTTTTCTCTGTATGAAGATAGTTTACGTGAGACACTGCATCCGGAACTCATACAATATTGGACAATATAGTATTATTTTGGTATATTGAGCAGGAAGAATGCATTTACTTTAAATTCCCAATTTTCATGATCAAATCTCTGTCAGGGAGAAATCGCCAAGTGTTTCAAGCGGAACTCATGGAGCATCGTTGTTCTCCTGCGTGATAACAGCGATGCGCTTCAGGATGGGAATGTAGAAGGGAAATATTCTGCACTGATAGTTTCAGAAATGTGTAAGCGTGCGGGTACAAGACTCCGTTGGAAAAGGGGACAGATGACAGAAAGCAGTGGAAATACTTTATTAATGTTAGCGGGAGATGTTTTTCTCCTTTGCGGGATCCCGGTCGGCAAAGTTGTGCGGGCAGATTCCTGTTTGGAGTATTATTATCCGAAGCAATATCATATTCCGTTTTTTCTGGAGTCGGAAATCATCCGGGCAGGCAGAACGCTAAAGGATTCAGAAGTCTGTCTGGTAGAAAAAACGGACTATCCTCTCATATATTGCATTATTAACTGTGGAGGAGACTGCATCATTTTGCTCGGACCCGTATTCTGCGGTGATTTTACACCGGCTGAACAAAGAGCCTATCGTAGAACTGCAGGGGCAGGGGAATACCGCATGTATTCTGTTCTCCCTTCGGTGTTCAGGGCGGCAGCCCGGCTAATGTCGACAGGCTGCGGAGCCGATTATCGGACATGTTCAGATCTGGAAGAATCGGAGACAAAATCAGATCTGGAACCTGTATCGAGCGGAGACATTCTTTCTTTTATTACGGACCAGCTGGACAGTGATTATAAGAATCATGCGCTTGCTGATGAAGAGTACATTCTGAACATGATAAAAAACGGCAGCAGTTATGAGCTGCAGGAAGCGCTTCGGCGGAGATTGATTACTTACCCAGATCTCACTACGGGATCGGACAGGCGTATCGATGAATATATGGCGGCAGGTGCGATTACACTTTTTGCAAGAGCGGCGATCGAGGGAGGTGTGACTACAGCAGAGAGCTTTCTCCTTAGCGATGTATACCTGAAAAAACTGTCAGAGTGCCATTCGATAGCAGAAATATTGCGTCTGCGGGATAAGGCCTGCATTGATTTTGCGGGACTGGTGGAAAGCGGGAGAATACATGTACAGGATCAGATTGTGGAAGATGCGAGAAAATATATTGCTAATCATGTTTTTTCAAGATTGAGCCTGGAAGACGTAGCGAGGGAAATCGGTGTTGAAAAGACATACCTTGCCAGACGGTTTATGACAGTGGAGGGTATTACGGTGTGCAGGTATATCCGCCGGAGTAAAATAGACATGGCAAAAAATATGCTGACCTATTCCGATCGTTCCATTCTGGAGATTTCTGATTATCTCTCTTTCCGATCGGAGAGCTATTTCGGAAGACTCTTTCGAATGGAGACCAGTGTTTCACCCAGCGAGTACCGCAAAGGACATCATGCATCAGATTTTTGAGTAACTACCGAGGAGCTGCGCGGACCGGAGCAAGCTTCAAATATACTAAACACAATCATTGATGTTTTCTGTACATTTGGACGATGCTGAACCCTATTATCGCGCCGAATAAGGCTTTTCTGGCCTATAACCTATTGCTTTAAGAGTTCCAGATCTTTTGTCCGGGTGCTTTGAAGCTGCCACGCCTCATCTCTCACGAGCATTCTCATATGGCCCGCCTTTACATGGATATCACGGCAGTACCTCGCCAAAAACACAGCAAAGGCTGATGAATAAGTACACCAGGCGGATACAAATCCAATTGCATAGTGAAAAGAAATGCTGAATAAATGAGAAAGGGAATATCGTATGCACAAACGTATGCAGAGGGGAAGAGCATTGCGGAACTCCTTTCATTTCAAGGCTAAACGGGCAGGATGCCCGTTCAAGTCCCCCTCTCGCTACGAAAAAGGATCCGGACCACCAGGTTCGGATCTTTTTCGTATATCAAGAAAATGAACCCTCGACACCGCGGTGGAGAGGGCGCACGAGGTCCGCACCGTTTCGGTGCTCAGACCTCGGTTTTGCGCCGACTGAAGCGAAGCGGAGATCAAGTCCCCCCTCTTACTACGTCGAATTGGACTCCGGAAAGCCCATAACAAGGCCTTCCGGAGTTTATTTTTGCTGTTTTATGTGGAAAAAACCGAATTCTTTTGACTGAATGAAGAGGGCTACGCTTACGTTGCGAAAGCGGGGTGAAAAACATATAATCCTGTCTTTAACACATTCAAGAAATAAAAGAGTGCTGAGAAGCTGTATTTACAAGGCTTCCCAGCACTTTTATGATGTCGATGGAGTATAGTAATTAATGCTTTCCTTTGCTGTATTTCTGGATAGTCTTCATTTTC
>JAFTFD010000270.1 GCA_017449745.1 Lachnospiraceae bacterium | reverse complement strand
CAGGATCATGACGCTGACAAACAGCGCCGTCCCTGCAAAGACAGCCGGTGCTGCCGCCGCGTTCAGTCTTGTCTTATTCTCTTTTTTTGGGATAAAGGTCGTAATCAGGATCGCGATCCCTGCCATGAAAAATCCCATGGACTGCATTGGGAAAAAGGCCTGATTTAATCTCTCAAAGTCACAGATTCCGGCTGCGTACAGCAGTTTCCAGGTCGCCTTGAAAAGTCCCGCCGTCAGGATCATCATGGTTCCCGATCCCAACAGCGCGAAGATCTCCTTGCTCATTTTTTCATACTGGTTCCGCCGCAGTATAGCGGCGCAGATCCCAAATAACAGCACCGGCACATAATCCACTAAGGCCATTATAACTGTCATGATTTTCCCCCGATAATACTCATGACCATCGATCATATATGTATGATATGTCCCGTTAATTTTCTTTCACAAGATGATAGACCGGAATGAACGGGATCAGGATCGGTGTCTTTTCACAATATGCCTGGTACTCCGGATCCTTTCCGTAGTTCTTGTTCTGGCGTTTTTCCAGGCGCTTCGCGCCGCTGACCATGATGAAGAAAATACAGATGTAGCCGATGAGCGCGATGATCCACTGGCCGCCGCGCAGGATGTTCAGGCCCGAGACGAAAAGTCCTGTCCAGAACAGGATCTCCCCGCAGTAGTTGGGACAGCGGCTGTATTTGTAGAGACCGTCCATGGCCGGCTTGCGCGGATTTTTTGCTTTGGAGGCGCTCTTCTGCCTGTCCGCCTCGGCTTCCACGAGGATGCCGCAGGCAGCGATCAGAGCGCCGATCCAGGCCAGGGCGCTTCCGCCCTCTGCGTTGCTGATCCGGTACCATACAGGGGATACCTGGCAGACATATAAAACTGCCATGAACAGCCACATGACGATCTTGACCGGGAGCGGAACGGGCTTGATGTGCGCGTCGAGTGTCTTTTTGTAAGCAGCGTTCTTGAGTTCACGGACCAGAAGGAAGCCGCCGAGTCGGACTCCGTAAATAACACACAGGATGCACAGCACGGCAGTGGCTGGCGTGATAGTTCCGCCTGCAGTGCCAATCACCAGCATGGCAAGTCCCAGTCCCGCGACTGCGAGCCCGTACCCCACGGACATGAACCAGACAAAGCGGTAAAAGCCGATCGCGCATATAAGTGCCGAGACGATCAGCAGAATGATTGTTTTTTCCGGGAACATTTTTGCTCCTCCTTTTTTATTCAATTTAAGCGGTCAGTCTGCTCCCCTCCGGGGGAGGACTGACCATTTTCGCTGTCTGTACTGACTTATTTTTTATAGCAGTTCTGAATGTACTCCTTGAAGCTGTGATCGCCGACCTTCGTATCCCCGACCATCTCCTCGGTGAGTGTCCACTTGGAGAATTTAATAATGGCTTCCTTGCCGTTTTTCTTGAGCCTGTTCACAAAGGCAAGAACGTCAAAGAGCCAGACAGGAGCTCTCGAGATGCTGGGCTCTTTTCCTGCAGCCGCAAAGAACATATTTGCCAGCTCCTCGTAAGAATAGGTCTCTTTTCCGCCGACGTTGTACATCTTGTTCCCGTCGCACATATGCTCGACGATAAAGTCGGCGAAGTCCGGCGTATCCACAACATTCGCGTGCACCGGCTTGTTTCCGAGAAGCGTGACCTTGCCCTTTTCGATCATGGGCATGAATACCTTGGCGATATCGTAAAAATACCCTGTGGGGCGGAAGATCACCCAGGTCAGTCCGGACTTTTTGAGGTAATTCTCGAGTTTTGCTTTGGCATCGAGCATCGGAACGTCCGGAGCTTTGTCCGCCTTCAGGACGGAGACATAGGCAAAATTCTTGACGCCTGCCCGCACGGCTTCATCGACAAGATTTTTGTTAGCGCCGTAGTCGACGTCGTAACAGCTGATCGTCGCACTCGCCTTGGTGAGACCGACGGTCGTAATGACGACGTCCGCGCCGTCGCAAAGGCCTTTGAGGCTCTCCTTGTTCGTCATATCGATTTTTACAGGCTTAAAACCGGACACGCCTTCCAGCTCGCGGGTAACCATATCTGCAGCGACGACGTCGTGCCCTTCCCTTACCAGAGTTCTGAGAATATCTTCTCCCAGATGCCCGAATGCACCAGCCAATACAACTTTCATCTTAAGTCTCCTTTCCTTTCGTTATTGTTGAAGTGTCCAAATGATCTGCCTGTTTCGTTTCTCCTGTGAACCTGTATTCAGCACAGGCTCAGCAAAGCATCCTACTTGTTTTTCTCCTTTGAACGCTTATCGTTGATGATATCCATATGCTCTGCCGTAATCAGCTCGACATTGTTCTCCCTGGCCCATTCTACGCACCCTCGAAGTGCCGTTGGCAGGAAGATCCTCGGGACATTGACCAGCTTCGCGCAGGCCTCCTCCGTGAACTTGATCTTGTCGTCGATGCGGTCCGCCGCATACATGACGCTCTGGACAGTGGTCTTGCGGATCGGCAGGAGCTCCGGGATCGGCCTTCTGAATTTCGTGTACCAGAAGTTCTTGCTGTCCCTGTATCCGTAATCGACCGGTATGCGCGGGAAGTCGCCTGCCTTCACTCCGCTCACGATGGCGTTGTAGTACCGCTCCTTCATAAGGATCTTGTCGACGCGCAGAATGAAGGTAGCCCCGAATTTAGACGTGATCCCGTTAAAATCGTGATAGGGCGGCTCATACCCGTCCAGGAATCCCGGCTGGTCGTTTTGGGCATTGTCCAGCTCGCGCATCCAGGTGCACTCGATGACCTGGAACGCCTCCGCCACCACCTTCGGGCGGGCGCCGTCTTCCGTGGAAGCAATGCCGTCTTCCAGCGTAAAAATGCAGTTCTTCATCTTCTCTTCCGGCTTGTCGCCCGGCCAGCCGAGGCGGACGGCCTCTTTAAAATATTTTCTCTTGTCCGGAATGAAATTGATTGCGCACTTGCCGGTCTTTAACAGGTGCTGCGCCGTGTTGGACGAATTGCGGCAGTTTAACAGCATCGCGTAATACTCTTTCCCGGCTACATAGTAGGGCTGTACAAGGGAATATGGTCCCAGGGAAGTGCTCCCGTCGTCCGCGAGCGTGCTGATGAGTACCGTCGGCATCGGGAAAAAGAGCGATGTCTGGTAAAAATTATCGACGATTCTAAGGTCCTTAAAGCTGCTCATAAAACCTCCTGTATCTCCTGTTTTGATTTGCTGTAAACGGCGGTCAGTCCGCCTGTTTATTTTCTTGACCGTCTCTGCCCGGCAGGCTGTCTGATTATTATTCTTCGTCCGTCTCTGGCCGGCATATTATCTGCATGTGGATATGGATGAATATTCGGCTTCTCTTAGATCAGACGCCGCAAGATCCCTTCGACCTGGTCAAACCCGGTCTCCATATCCGACCCGTAGTGCAGGATCGCATCTGCCAGAAACTGGAGCAGGAACGGATCCTGCGCTGTTTTCTCTTCCGGGATGATCTGCACAAGGTATTTTTCCATCTCCTTTAAGAGCTTCGAATGATACTGCATCTGGCGGATGCTGCCGCCCTGGTACTGCTTCCAGACCAGGTGGTAGATCGAAGAAAACTCCCGGACCGTCTGAAACAGCAGTTTTAATCCTTCGATTCCCTGCTGGCCCCGTAAGTCTTCCTTCATCTTCGTCGTCAGTTTTCGCCAGTCTCCCAGCATGACACCCGCTGCGAGATAATCTTTAGACGGAAAATAGTTATAGACTGTGCCGACCGCTGTCCCGC
The DNA here is from genome assembly GCA_017449745.1 of Lachnospiraceae bacterium. GTDB lineage: Bacteria > Bacillota > Clostridia > Lachnospirales > Lachnospiraceae > CAG-791. The sequence goes on along the minus strand of JAFTFD010000270.1, from coordinate 4,506 downwards.
ACTCACCGGCGATCCGGCGGATGGTGAGCTGATCATATCCTTCCTCAAGAAGAATTTTTCTGGCGGCGCGGAGCATCTTCTCCGCCGGCTGGTCAAGAATTTTCGGCATAGAGTGGTCAACCTCCATTTATTATGAACGTGTTCATAATAAATTATAGCATTCCGCCCGCAAGATGCAAGGCACCCGGCAGAGGTAAATCCGGAATGGATCACTTTACACACAAAAAGCGCAGCAGATTCATGACTGCTGCGCTTAAAATCCATATATTTTCATCCTCAGATGAAATCCTGTGAATACTATCTCTCGTTAAACGGTATGTAAGGAATATCTTCCTTGATGGCGCGGTAAGCCGGACGAATGATCTTGCCGTTGTTGGCGAGTTCTTCCATGCGGTGTGCGCTCCAGCCGACGATTCTGGCCATAGCAAAGAGCGGCGTGTAGAGTTCCATCGGCAGCCCAAGCATGTCATAAACAAAGCCAGAATAAAAGTCGACGTTGACGCAGACGCCCTTGTACATTTTTCTCTCGCCGTTAATGACTTTCGGCGCGAGGCGCTCGACCATGTCGTAGAGTTTGAATTCTTTTTCAAGTCCCTTGGCTGCTGCCAGCTGTTCGACATAGGATTTGAATATGACTGCTCTTGGATCACTTACGGAGTAAACAGCATGTCCGACGCCGTAGATCAGCCCTGAGTGATCAAAGGCAGCGCCTCTTAGGAGTTTTAGCAGGTAATCGGAAACTTCCTCTTCATCGGTCCAGTCCTGCACCTGCTGTTTCATATCCTCGAACATCTTGACGACTTTGATGTTCGCGCCGCCGTGTCTGGGTCCTTTAAGCGAGCCAAGGGATGCCGCGACGGTGGAATAGGTGTCCGTCATGGTCGATGTGACGACGTGCGTCGTAAATGCCGAGTTATTTCCTCCGCCGTGATCCATATGCAGCACCAGCGCCACATCCAGGATCCTTGCCTCCAGGTCGGTGTAACTACTGTCCGTTCTCAGCAGGTGAAGAATATTCTGCGCGATACTGCCCTCTGTCAGGGGCTTGTGGATAACAAGGCTCTGCCCTCTCTCGTAGTGATTGTATGCCTGATATCCGTAGATGGAGAGCATCGGGAAAAGGCTGATGAGCTGCAGGCTCTGCCGCAGGACATTCGGCAGGGAAGTGTCATCCGGCCTGTCATCATAGGTATAGAGTGTAAGGACGCTTCTGGCCAGCGTGTTCATCATGTCGCTGCTGGGCGCCTTCATGATGATGTCTCTGACAAAGCTGGTAGGAAGGCTCCTGTAAAAGAGAAGCTTTTCAGAGAATTCCTGCAGTTCCTCCGCACTGGGAAGCTTGCCGATCAGCAGAAGATACGCCATCTCCTCAAACCCGAAACGGCCTTCGTTCTCGAAACCGTTAATCAGATCCTCGATGTTATAGCCTCTGTAGTAAAGGCGGCCGGGGCAAGGCTGCTCCTCTCCGTCGACGATCTTTTTGGCCCGGACTTCCGAGACGTTGGTAAGACCTGCCAGAACGCCTTTTCCGTTCAGGTCGCGAAGACCGCGCTTGACATTGTGCTTTGTGTACAGTTCCTGCGGGATCTGGTCTGCTTCAAGGGCAGATTTCGCCCACTGGTCGATCTGCGGTGTGATCTCTGAATAGATATTCTTCTCTTTTTCGATATTTGCCATGCATACTCCTTGTTACTTGTAACGTGTTGCTTGTTCCCCGATTACCGTGATTCCCGTATTTCTAGTGTTTTCATTAATGCTTCACCTGGGATTTTATTTGCTGTTTCATCTGCATTTTTCTGCTTTTGCTGATGCAGATGACGCGATTCTGAATAAAATACCCTGTTTGCACCCTTCGAAGCGTTTTCTTCATCTGCATCTTGGGATTCTCAGCTGTTGCAGATGACGCGATTCTCTCGAAATACCCTGATAATCTTCTTTATGAAGTCACTTTTTTCATCCGCATCGGCTTTTTCATGCCGGTGCGGATGAATAAGGACTATTCTTTAAAGATTGCGGGCTCTTCTGATGTGATCATTCTCATCTGCATCCTGGTGTATGTCCAGTTGCAGATGAAAAAGGTATGCGAATCGATTTAGTACGGTACAGTGATAACGCAAAGATGCGTTTCTCGAATTATAGCAGACTATGTCACAAATCCCAAGTTAATTTTTTATAAATTGTGCTTTTGAAAATCCTAAATGAAGTCTTTACGACTGCGGTTCAGCGGTTCAGCTCTTCAAATTACAAAACTAATTCTTGGTAAACTGCTCTTCCGCTTTTCTGATCTGCTTGATGTAATAGATGGTATAGGCAAGGAAACAGAGGAGCACGATGATCTCGACGATCCTGACAAGCGGATTGCTGCGCAGTGCCGGAAAACCGTCTACCAGCGTATACCATAAGCCAAGAACGATCGTGATCACGGACAGGATCAGCACCTTCGGATACATGAAGTTTTTATAGCCCTCCATGTCCTTGATGCGCTTGTTGATATTGTTGGGAGAGCGCATGAGTCCTGTGTTGATCTCTCCGTTGATTTTTAGTTTCCGAGCTGCAAGTAGGATATATACACCTGCCAGCATGATGATCAGGGAAAACATTCCGCCCATTTGAATCACCTCTTAGTATCTTGTTTGCTGCTCCCTAAGATTTTTTCCTTCGAAAGCATCCTGCTGCCTATTTCTCAATTCCCAGGAACTTCTCCACCTCTGCAAGCATCTCTTCTTTCCCGCAGACGATGTTGTGGCGGATCTGAGCTGTCTTAAGGCTCTCCACTGCGTAGGGGACCTTGACGCCTGCCACAGCGGCAAGTGCATCCGCGAGTTCGAGGTCAGGCAGATCAGTATCCTTTCCAAGGGCCTGCATGACGCTTCCTTCGAATTTGAAGGGGCTGGCCGTGGATGCGACTACCGCGGGAGTTAAATCGCCGGATTCGGCCTTGTAGCGGCCGTAAACGCTGGCTGCAACTGCAGTGTGGGTATCAATGACATAGCCTTCCTTTTCATAAAGGTCCCGGATGGCTGCCGCTGTATCTTCTTCCGTAGCAAATCCGCCTGCAAAATCCGCAAGCTGCTGCCTCATTTCCGGTGTGATGTCATACACGCCGTCCTGGGTGAGTTTGCGCATATACTCGGCATCCGCTGCGCTGTCGCATCCGCTGATGTGCCAGATCAGACGCTCCAGGTTGCTGGAGATCAGGATGTCCATGGAAGGCGAGCTTGTCAGAATAAACTCGCGGTTTCTGTCATACTCGCCGGTCTGGAAGAAATCATAAAGGACTTTGTTGGAGTTGGACGCGCAGATCAGCTTGTGGACCGGCAGTCCCATCTGCTTTGCATACCAGGCAGCCAGAATATTGCCGAAGTTACCGGTCGGCACGACGAAGTTCACCTCGCCGCCGTCCTGGATCTCACCTGCTGCCAGAAGCCTTGTGTAAGCATAAACATAATAAACGATCTGCGGAACAAGACGTCCGACGTTGATCGAGTTCGCGGAGGAGAACTGATAGCCGTTTTCCGCCAGCAGTTCTTTGACCGCCGCATCCGTGAAGATCTTTTTGACCCCGCTCTGGGCGTCGTGAAAATTGCCGCGGATTCCGATCACGCAGGTATTTTCACCTTCCTGCGTCAGCATCTGCCTCTCCTGAATGGAAGACACTCCGTCCTTGGGGTAAAATACGATGATCCTCGTCCCCTCGACGCCGGCAAAACCTGCCAGGGCTGCTTTTCCGGTATCCCCGCTGGTTGCCGTCAGGATGACTATGGTCTTGTCTTCTTTATTTTTCCTGGCCGCCGTTGTCATCAGGTGCGGCAGGATCTGGAGCGCCATATCCTTGAAGGCAATGGTCGGACCATGGAAGAGCTCGAGGTACCACGCGCCGTCTGCCTTGCGCATCGGAACGATCTCAGGCGTGTCAAAATTGTCGGCGTAAGCAGCGCTGATGCAGTTTTTGAGTTCCTCTTCCGTAAAGTCGGAGAGCATCAGCTTCATGACCTCGTAGGCCACAGCGCGGTAGTTCATTCCGGCCAGGTCTCTCAGGGACTTGTCAAGGTGCGGTACCGACGTAGGCACAAACAGGCCGCCGTCATCGGCGAGGCCCTTTAAAATAGCCTGAGAAGCTGTGATCGGTGTGCTGTCGCTTCGTGTACTCTTATACATTACTTCCATCGTTCGTTTCTCCTTTGCCATCAGCCTGACTATCGGCTGCTATTTGATTTGTTTCCGTTTTTTCTTCCGGGTTTACTGCTGCGGCTCCTGATTTATTTCCGTTTCAATGATTGTTTCTGCGGTTTCAATGATTATTTCCGGATTCTCTGCTTCAGCTTCTGCATCGGTATTCAGACTTTCCTCTTCCGTCTCTGCAGCTGCTTTCAGTCTTTCCTCTTCTTCCAGTGCTGCTCTAAGACGCTCTTGCTCATATCTGCGGCGCTGTTCTTCCAGCTGGCGTTTCTGTTCCTGCCTTGCAATGTATTGCGCGTACTCACTCGTATATCTGGTTTCCGGCTG
>JAFTFD010000269.1 GCA_017449745.1 Lachnospiraceae bacterium | reverse complement strand
GTTTTGTCACAAAGCGAGTCACCGGATGCGTCCCCATGACTCACTTTTGAAGGATCATCGCAATGAAGTCACCGCAAAAAAGAGATCAGGACACAGTAAACGGTTACTGTATTATGTTCGAGGGGCTGTTTAATTCCCTCGGGAATGACATTATAGGCATGACGACCATAGTGCCCTTATTTCTGGCCTCGATCGGAGCGCAGCTGAGCCAGATCGGCTCGCTTTCGACCATTCAGTCGGTCATGGCAACGCTCGTGCCTCTTGTGGCGGGCGGCGCTGTTGCCGCCGCTGCCAACAAGCGGAAAATGTCCATGCTGATCAACGGGTTCTCGAGATCTTCTTTTCTCCTGATCCCTCTTGGCCTGGTTCTGGGACTGAATCCCCGCTCGGAGCTCGCCCTGTTCTTCGTGGTCATTATCTTTTTCTACCTGCTCCAGCCTGTCACGGGACTGATCTGGAGTTATCTGTTGGGGGCATGCGTGCCAAATGAAAAAAGGGGAAAGCTCCTGGGAACACTGTTCGGTCTCTCAGGCCTGATCACCTTTGCCTCCAGCACGATCATCAAAGGGATCCGCTCTTCCTCCCTTGAGGAAAGCATGCAGTATGCCGTCATATTCACCCTCGGCGGCATCATCATGGCGAGCTCCGTGTTCTTTTTTATCCCGCTCCGGGAACGCCGGCAGACAGCAGCACCGGTTCGGGTCGGTTTTAAGGATTATCTCCGGGAGCTCGTCTCCTGTTTCGGAAACCGCCTCTTCTGCCGCCTGATGCTGGCCAACGCATTTTCCTCGGTTTCGGTCATTATCAACACATTTTATTTTATCTACGCGCAGAACAGGCTCGGGCTCAGCAGTGAAAAGATCTCTAATCTGATTATTGTCCAGACGCTGGGACTGATGGCCGGCGGGTTCATCACGGGAAATATCTCTGAAAAATTCGGGATCAAGCGTACGCTCCAGCTGATCGAATGCCTGGAACTCGCGGTCCCCATAATGGGCCTGCTCGCCGCCAAAAGCACTCCTTATCTGTTCGCCGCCGCCACGGTATTTTCCATCGGCTTTATAAAAAGCGGCAACTCCGGTTTTCAGGCTTATCTGCTGGAAATCATCCCCACAGAAAAAAGCGTCTTCCACATTGTCGCCCGCAACCTGGTCCTGCTGCCGTTTTCCTTTTCAGGAGTGCTCGTTGGCGCTTTGATTGCAAGATATTCCAACACTCCCGCATTTTTCCTTCAGCTTGTCATGGCTTCCATGGCAATGGTCATGGTATGCACGCTGAAGCTGAACGTCTACAAAAAGTAAACCGTTTTCATCACACGGATACGTGATGCCGGGCGCTTATCTGCCGGTACTAAAAAAACGCTAAGGCCAGTGTTTTCTGCCTTAGCGTTGCTTATTGTGAAGTTCTTTCAGCAAAGATCAGATGCTGATCTTCTTATTGTGAGATCCTTTCAGCTGCTATCCGATGCTGATCTCATTGATCCTGGCAAGTTCTTCCTGCGTAAAATCAGTGTGCTCGACAATAGAAACATTTTCCGCGATCTGCTCGGGCTTTGACGCGCCGATCAGCACGGAACAGACCTCATCGTCTTTGAGGATCCAGGAAAGTGCCATCTGCGCCAGCGTCTGTCCGCGCTCCTGTGCCAGCGTATTCAGCTGCCCGATCCTGGCAAGGCGCTCCGGCGTCAGGGCGTTCTTGTTCAGGAATCTTCCGTCCCGCGCGATCCGGCTATCCTCCGGAATGCCGTGGAGATATTTATCCGTCAGCATTCCCTGTGCCAGCGGGCTGAACGCAATGATCCCCATCCCGATCTCCTTGCAGGCTTTTTTCGTCCCGTTATTCTCGATCGTGCGGTTGAAAATATTGTAATTGAGCTGGTTCACGATAAGCGGGCAATGCAGCTCGTTCATGATTTCCTTTGCTCTTCTGGTGTTTTCCTCATCATAATTGGAAATACCGGCATACAGTGCTTTGCCGCTGCGGACGATCTGCGCCAGGGCTTCCATAGTTTCTTCAAGAGGCGTCTCAGGATCCATACGGTGATGATAGAAAACATCCACATACTCAAGCCCGAGGCGACCAAGCGACTGGTCCAGGCTTGCGACAAGATACTTTTTGCTGCCCCAGTTTCCGTAAGGGCCGCTCCACATATCATATCCGGCCTTCGTGGTGACGAGCAGCTCATCCCTGTAAGGCTTGAAATCATCCCTCAGAATACGTCCGCAGTTTTCTTCCGCACTGCCGTATTCAGGACCATAGTTGTTCGCCAGGTCGAACTGCGTAATTCCAAGATCAAACGCGGTCCGGCACAACTGCCTCATATTGTCATAGTTTCCGTTACTGCCGAAATTGTGCCAGAAGCCAAGCGAGACTGCCGGAAACTTCAGCCCGCTTTTGCCGACATGGTTATAGACCATATGATCATATCTTTTATCACTTGCAACATATACATTTCCCATGGCGCAGTCCTTTCTTTGTAGCAATGTTTCATAAATGCTAATACTTATCATATCACATGAACTGTTGAGTCTTGCAACAAAAAAACCGCTTTGCTTAACGCATGCCCGTGATGGCTTTTTCTTCCCACGACAGCTGATCCAAAAATAAACACTATGCACGTAACCCCTTGCTGTGAGGGAAAAACGGATTACCACAGAATAATGAAATACCAGTATCCACGACCGTGCGACCAGGAAATCAGGTCCAAAAGTACACATCAAATAATGGATATTTGATACCGGATGTCGTGCAGGTGCCTGAAGCCTTATCAGGCCTCACGTCCCTAAGATCCCATTCTCCTGATTATTGTTGCGTTAGGAACACATAAATATCTGATATAATATTGTATATAATTAGCTAATAATTCATTATTGATAGTTGAGAGGGATCAACCTATGCCGGAAGAAAATTCCATTTTCAGAAAATCAACAATCAACCGGATCTCGTCCCCGGAACAGCTGACCGATTACCTGAGGGTAACCAATCCTGGAATCTGGGCGATCCTTGCCGCGATCATTTTTCTTCTCGGAGGACTGATCGCCTGGGCTGCCGTCGGCACGCTGGAAACAACGACCGACGCCAGAGCCGTCGTCAGTGAAAACACAGCTCAGATCATCTCTGCGGATGGCAGCGCCTTCGCAGCCGGCATGCCCTTCTATATCGCGGAGGAAGAATATCGGATCGCATCGGCGGAAACCGATGAGTTCGGGCGATCTGTCGCCTATGCGGAAGTTTCGCTGCCGAACGGCACCTATGAAGCGGAAGTCGTCGTGGAGACTGTCCGCCCGATCGAGTTCCTGTTCCGCAGCGGCAGGTAAGTCAAGTTCCTGTCCCACAGCGGCAGATAAATTCATTCCCTTTCCTGCTGCTGGCAAACGCAAACAGGCAATTTCTCCCGCCGCTGTTAGCAAACGCAAGCAAGCAACTATAAATATTCAGAAAGCTGAAAGGCAGCTTTATGCAATTATTCAAAAACAAGGTCAATCCGACCCTCACCAAAGGTGTCGCAAAGGTCCCTGTGGTCATGCAGCTGGAATCCCTTGAATGCGGTGCGGCATGTCTGGCCATGGTCATGGCTTATTACGGCAAATGGGTTCCCCTTGAGCAGGTCCGCCTGGACTGCGGGGTATCCCGCGACGGCTCCAAAGCAAAAAATATATACATCGCGGCAGAGCATTACGGTTTTTCGGTGAGCGCATTCCGAATGAGTCCGGAAATAATGCGTGAAAAGGGCAAATTCCCCTGCATCATTCACTGGAACATGGACCACTTCGTCGTTCTGAACGGATTCAAGGGCAATAAAGTGTCACTGAACGACCCGGCAAGAGGGACTGTCGTCATCAGCTGGGAAGAATTTGACCGCTCCTTTACAGGCGTGGTGCTGATCCCGGTCCCCTCCGAGAACTTTGTCCCCGGCGGAAGTCCCAAGAGTACGATCGCCTTTGCCAGAAAGCGCCTGATTGGCGCCGGCGCCGCCATTATTTTCGTGATGCTGACGACCGTGATCAGCTACCTCTTCGGCATCATCAACTCTGTCACTTCCAGAGTCTTCATAGACAGGCTGCTGACCAGACGGAACGAAGAATGGCTGTACCCGTTCCTCTCCATCATGATCGCGCTGGCTGTGATCCAGTTGGTCGTCTCCTGGGCGCAGACGATCTATTCCCTGCGCATTAACGGAAAAATGTCCGTGATCGGCAGCACCAGCTATATGTGGAAGGTCCTGCACCTCCCGATCGAGTTCTTCTCCCAGAGGCTCTCCGGAGATATCCAGTCCCGGCAGGGAATGAATGCCTCCATCGCGGGAACGCTTGTGAACACGTTCGCACCGCTCCTGCTAAATACCGGCATGATGATCTTCTACCTCGTGATCATGCTGAGGCAGAGTCTCCTGCTGACCTCGATCGGCTTGGCTGCGCTTATTCTCAACGCCGTGGTCTCGCGCCTGATCTCCAAAGAGCGCATCAATATCACACGCGTACAGATGCGCGATTCCGGAAAGCTCGAGTCGGCGACCGTCACCGGCATCGATATGATCGAGACGATCAAGGCGAGCGGCGCAGAGAACGGCTATTTTCAGAAATGGGCAGGCTATCAGGCCTCTGTCAATGCGCAGAACGTGCGTGCAGCAAAAACAAACCAGTTCCTGGGCGTGATCCCCGTCTTTTTCAACACCATAGCCAACTATGCAGTCCTCCTGCTGGGTATCCGCCTGGCCATGGACGGCCGCTTTTCACTCGGTGCCATCTATATGTTCCAGGGGTTCCTTGGTTCATTTATGGCCCCTGCCATGACGATGATCAGCGCCGGGCAGACGATCCAGGAGATGCGCACACAGATGGAGCGCGTAGAAGACGTCATGGAATATCCGGACGATATAAACACAAAAGAGAATCTGACAGCGGACAATTCCTCTCTTTCCAAGCTTCGCGGAGGGATCGAGCTGAAAAACGTCTCCTTCGGCTATTCCCGTCTGGAGCCGCCGCTGATCAAGGATTTCTCCCTGACGGTCAAGCCCGGCGGGCGCATCGCGCTGGTCGGCAGCTCAGGCTGCGGCAAATCCACGATCTCCAAGCTGATCTCCGGCCTGTACCAGCCCTGGAGCGGAGAGATCCTCTTCGACGGAAAGCCCCGCAGCGCTTATCCCAGGGATATCATGACAGGGTCCCTTGCCGTCGTAGACCAGGACATTACGCTGTTTGAAGATACGATTTCCAACAATATCCGGATGTGGGACGACACGATCATGGATTTCGAAATGATCCTGGCGGCCAGAGATGCGCAGATGCACGATGATATCATGCAGCATGCCGGCGGCTATGAGCGAAAGCTCACGGCAGGCGGGCGCGAGCTCTCCGGCGGCGAACGCCAGCGCATGGAAATAGCCCGCGTCCTGGCACAGGATCCTACGATCATCATACTGGACGAGGCGACCAGCGCGCTGGATGCGCAGACGGAATTTGATGTCGTCAATGCGATCCGGGACCGCGGCATCACCTGCGTCGTCGTCGCGCACAGGCTTTCCACGATCCGGGACTGCGATGAGATCATCGTTCTCGACCACGGCGCGGTCGTGGAGCGCGGAACACATGAAGAGCTGATGAAAAAGGGCGGTTCTTATGCTGACCTCGTGAGCAGCGAATAGGAGGCAGCTATGGGATGGTTTGAAAATCAGATAGAAGAACGCAGGCGCGCCGACCAGGAGCGCCTCGAGGATGCTTATGTGCGGATCGCCGGTGTCATATTGGGAGAGAGCAGTGCTTTCCAGATCCATGACGCCGGGATCATCACAAAAGAAGCGATCGATGAGATCCTCAAATACTGCCATTGCAAGCCCGTTGAGGTTCCTCCGGAAATATCCGGCACGGAAGAGCATCTGGATTATTGCCTGCGCCCGCACGGGATCATGAAGCGCGAAGTAGAACTCACAGAAGGCTGGTATCAGGATGCCTATGGACCGATCCTCGCCTTTACCGCGAAGGATCAGGTACCCACGGCTCTTCTGCCGGGACATTTGGGAGGATACTATTTCCATGATGTCAGCAGCGGAAAGCGCGTCCGCCTGACAAAAGAGACAGCAGCCTTATTTGATAAAAGGGCATACTGTTTTTACACGCCTCTTCCCCAGAGAGCGATCGGGATCCCCGATCTGCTCCTGTATTTAAAGCGCTGTATCACGATAAGCGACCTTGGCTGGATCATTGCCGCCACGCTTGCCATGACGCTGGTGGGACTGCTGATGCCCCGGATCACCCTGGCCCTGACGGGTCCGGTCCTTGCGAGCAAACAGCCGAGCGCCCTGATCGGCATGGCGGTCTGCATCGTGTGTATTTCCATTTCTTCCCAGCTGATCAGCAGTACAAGGACACTGTTGATGAGCCGGCTGGAGACGAAAACGAGTCTGGGCGTACAGGCATCCATGATGATGAGGCTGATCTCTCTCCCGGCGTCCTTTTTCCGCCAATACAGCGCCGGTGAACTCAAGAGCCGCTCCATGTCCGTCAACCAGCTGTGCAGCCTGCTGCTGGGAATGGTGATGACCGCCGGGCTTACCTCGATCAGCTCCCTTCTGTATGTGGCGCAGATCTTCCAATTTGCACCGGTCCTGGTCGTGCCATCGCTCCTGATCATCCTTGTCACGATAGGATTTTCGGTCCTGACCACGCTCGTACAGATCCGCATCAACAAAAAGCAGATGGAATTATCTGCCAAGGAATCCGGCATGTCCTATGCCATGATCACCGGCATCCAGAAAGTCCGTCTTGCCGGCGCGGAGAAAAGGATCTTTTCCAGATGGCTGAATCTGTACGCGGAGGGTTCTGAGCTCCTCTATAATCCGCCTATGTTCATTAAGATCAACGGCGTGATCAGCACAGCCATCAGCCTGTTTTCCAATATTTTCCTGTACTACCTGGCGGTGCAGAGCGGGCTAAGTCCTTCTTCCTATTTTGCGTTCATGGCTGCTTACGGTGCTGTTTTCGGTGCATTCTCCTCATTGTCCGGGACCGCGCTGCAGGCCGCAAAGATCCGCCCGATCCTGGAAATGGCCGAGCCGTTCCTGAAGGCAGTGCCCGAAGCCGCTGACGGCAAAGAGATCGTGACTTCGATCAAAGGCGCTATCGAAATGGAACAT
>JAFTFD010000268.1 GCA_017449745.1 Lachnospiraceae bacterium | reverse complement strand
GCACGAGCGGACTTTTCTATCTTTTGACCGCCCGACATGAGCAAGGAGCAATTTGCTTGTATTTACAGGCAAATTTGCGGATTGCGAATGCTCGGAGAGGATTGCGGGAGCTGCTATGCAGCGGAGCAATCCGGCATCATTATATTATAAACAAAAGGCGGCGGGGCATACAAGTTTGCATGCCCCGCCGCCAGTTACTTTCATTTAGCTTATCATTAATTGTCATGCAGTCACGATCGCATCCAGGACATCCTTGACATGGGAGACCGGTGTGATCTCGAGGCTGTCCCGGACCTCCTGTGCGACGTCCTTTAAGTCTTCTACGTTCTCTTCGGGAATGAAGACTTTTGTGACGCCTGCCCTCTGGGCTGCCATGAGCTTCTCGGGCAGGCCTCCGATGGCAGTGACGGCGCCGCGCAGCGCGACTTCGCCTGTCATGGCGATGTGCGGATCTACGGCATGTCCTGTCACAAGGGAAGCGAGTGCCGTCGTCAGGGTGATGCCGGCGGAAGGCCCGTCCTTGGGAACAGCTCCTTCCGGTACATGGATGTGCAGGTCATTTTCCCGGAACAGGTCGGCTTTATCGGGGAACAGGTCCTTGACGATGCTGACCGCGATCTGGGCGGATTCCTTCATGACGTCGCCCAGCTGACCGGTGATGATCAGCTTGCCATCGCCCTTTGTAAACAGGGTCTCTATGTAGAGGATCTCGCCTCCCACCTGTGTCCAGGCGAGCCCAGTGACGACTCCGGGCCGGGGATCGGAGAGGACTTTGTCATGACGGACGGGCCGCATATCGAGGTCGCTTCGAAGATCCTCCTTCGTTATGACGACCTTTGTGTCCGGATCCCGGGAGATCTTTACAGCGGCATTGCGGCAGAGCGTATCCATGCGCTTGCGCAGTCCACGGACACCGGCCTCCATCGTAAAATCGGAGATGATGTACTTAAGGATCTCGTCGCTGACGCTCAGCTGCTCCTCAGAGATGCCCATGGCCTGCCGTGCTTTGGGCAGCAGGTGTTCTTTTGCGATGCACAGTTTCTCATCCGGCGTATAGCCTGTGAAGCTGATGACCTCCATACGGTTGAGCAGAGGCTCCGGGATCGTATCCGTGGAATTCGCCGTGCAGATAAAGAAGACGTTGGAGAGGTCATACGGCACATTCATATAGTGATCCGTGAAGGTGTTGTTCTGTTCGGGGTCCAGGACCTCCAGCAGGGCGCTCGCCGGATCTCCGTTATAGGAGCTGGAGAGCTTGTCGATCTCATCCAGGACCATGACCGGGTTGGATACGCCGCTCTTCTGGATACCGTCCATGATCCTTCCGGGCATGGCTCCGATATAAGTCCTGCGGTGGCCTCGGATATCCGCCTCGTCCCGGACGCCTCCGAGACTGACCCTTGCGTATTCCCGATGCAGGGCTTTGGCGATACTGCGCCCGATACTGGTCTTGCCGGTGCCGGGGGCGCCTACGAAGAGCAGGATGGAACCTGCCTGCTGCTGCTTGAGGTTCATCACCGCGATCTGCTGGATAATGCGCTGCTTGACTTTCTTAAGGCCGTAATGGTCTTCTTCCAGGATCTTCTCCGCCTCGTCGAGGTCGATGTGTTCAGGCTGTTCGCTCTTCCAGGAAAGGCTGGTGACAAAATCCAGGTAGTCGTACAGCATGCCGGACTCCTGGGAATGCTGGCCTTCCTGCTGGAGGCGGTTCAGGACCTTCTCGGCCTCCCTGCGGGCGGTGTCATTCATGCCCAGCTCCGCGATCTTGCTGCGGAAGCGCTCAACATCCGAGACGTTCTCCGGATGCATCTCGTCGAGCTCTTTCTGCAGGAACTCCATCTGTTTGCGGATCGCCTGCTCGCGGTACATATCCTTGTATTCCTGCTGCTGGGAGGAGGCGGCATCGGTCGTGATCTTTGCGACCTCAAGATTCTCATACAGCATTTTTTCGATCTGTTCCGTTCTCCTGGAAACGGAGTCCTCGGCGAGGATCGCGTAGAATTCCTCATTGCTGAGGCTAAGCCACGGGGAGCAGGCGGCAGCAAGGGATCCTATCGTATCGATGCGGCCTATCAGGGCGCGGACAGCCTCGGCTCCCTCGAAGCGGGAGGAGAACTGGATGATCTCTTCCTTTAGCGCCTGAAACCGCTCGGAGATGGCGGCAGGATCCATGTCCTCCAGATCGGGACGTTTCGTCACCGCAAGATCGATGCTGTGGTCCGGATCGATCCTGACTTCCTCGACGTTTATCCTGTCCATGGTCCTGACGACGATATAGCCCTGGCTGTTGATCTCCGTTACGATACCGGAGACGCCGATGGGGTAGAAACTCTCCGGGGTCAGTTCCTCGCGCGGGGTGTTTTCTTTTGCTATGAGCAGGATGACTTTGTCGTCCTGTACCGGAGCCTTTCCTGCCAGGGAGAGGAACTCCTGTGTCTGAAAATAAATATCGGCATAAGGCATGACGAGCCTTTGATATACGGGTAAAATCAGCATGTTATACCTCCAATTGTTTACAACTAGATTGCGTAAAATTGAATCAGCACTCATTAAGCGAGAGTGCTAACAATCTAGTAAGAATTTATCATGCGGGATTCCGGCTGTCAATCCGATTCGGCGGAGTTTACGGAAGTTTAATAAATGATGCCAAGGTAAAAAAACAAAAAACATGCTGTGCTGCGCGAGCGGGATTTTCTTTTGCATCGCAGAAATCTTCTATTATTGACTTTTACAGGAAGCTATGCTAGGCTACTGATAATTAAATAGACAAACCGATGAAGCGGAGATAAAAACAGGAATGCCGGCACAGAGAACCTGTGATGCTGAGATACAGGTGCGAAACAGGCTGTTAAATGGACCGCTGAGGGCGCAGTCAAATGGAAATGGGCTACTTCCATGACCAGAGTATTCTGCGACGTCCGGGCTGACGTTAACGGCCGGGGATATGAAGGTATCCCGCAAAGGGCACGGGTCATTCCGTGAAGCAAGGTGGCACCGCGAATAGCAAGCTTATTCGTCCTTGACAGAGAGTTTCTTTGTCAGGGACTTTTTTATTTCCGGAAAGCAGGCCATTAGCCCGCCGGCAAAGCAAAAGCGATCCCTGACGGCAATCATTCATGTGGAAGGGAGAAACAGTATGATCAAAGAGGCTATCGTAAAAATCGTCAACAAAGAGGATCTCACCTACGAAGAAGCGTATACCGTGATGAATGAGATCATGAACGGGGAGACTTCCCCGACCCAGAACGCGGCATTTTTGTCAGCGCTTTCGACAAAGAGCGCCCGCGCCGAGACCACGGATGAGATCGCGGGCTGCGCAGCTGCCATGCGCGCACACGCCACACAGGTCAGGTCCGGGATGGAACTGTTTGAGATCGTAGGAACGGGCGGGGACAATGCGCACAGCTTTAATATCTCCACAACGTCGGCACTGGTGGCAGCAGCAGGAGGCATGAAGGTGGCCAAGCACGGAAACCGCGCGGCATCCTCACAGTGCGGCACGGCGGACTGCCTGGAGGCGCTGGGCGTCAATATCAGCCAGAGCCCGGAGAGATGTATCGAGCTGCTGAACGAGGTCGGCATGTGCTTTTTCTTCGCACAGAAATATCACACTTCTATGAAATATGTCGGCGCGATCCGCAGGGAGCTGGGCTTCCGCACTGTTTTTAATATTTTAGGTCCTCTGACCAACCCCGGATCGCCGTCCATGCAGCTGCTCGGCGTCTATGATGAATACCTGGTAACGCCCCTCGCACAGGTCCTCTCCAGCCTCGGCGTAAAAAGAGGCATGGTCGTCTACGGACAGGATAAGCTCGATGAGATCTCCATGAGCGCGCCCACGACGATCTGCGAGATCCGCGACGGATGGTACCGCTCCAGCGTGATCACGCCGGAGGACTTCGGGTTCACAAGGTGCAGCAAGGATGAGCTTAAGGGCGGAACACCTGCCGAAAATGCGGAGATCACAAGGAATATTTTAAAGGGGATCGAGAGAGGCGCAAAGAGAGATGCCACGCTCCTCAACGCCGGCGCAAGCCTTTACATCGGCGGAAAAGCGCAGAGCATGAAAGAGGGGATCGCACTGGCCGCAGAGCTGATCGATTCCGGAAAAGCTTATGAGGTGCTGGAGAAGCTGATCGAGGTCAGCAACCGCCCTGAGGCGTAAGAAAGAGCAGGAAAGCTCCTCAGTACAGAGGCTTAAGACGTTATTGCCGGATCCTTTGGGATCCGGCAGAGGTAAGTAAAATGGCACAGGCAACGATACTGGATCTGCTGGCAGAGCACGCCAGGGAGCGCGTCGCAAAGGCAAAGACCAAAAAGAGCGCATTAGAGGTAAGAGAGATGGCATTACAGATGCCAAAAGGAAATTTTGCCTTTGAAAGGGCGCTGAAGGGACCGGAAACAGCGTTCATCTGCGAGTGTAAAAAGGCGTCCCCGTCCAAGGGGATCATCGCGGAGGAATTTCCTTATCTTAAAATTGCGAAGGAATATGAAGAAGCCGGCGCGGACTGCATCTCGGTCCTCACGGAACCGAAATGGTTCCTTGGGGAGGAACGGTACCTGCAGGAGATCGCGGGCGCCGTCGGGATCCCGTGCCTCAGAAAAGACTTTACAGTCGACGACTATATGATCTATGAGGCAAAGCTGCTGGGAGCATCCTGTGTACTGCTGATCGCCTCGATCCTTGGCGCATCCCAGATGCAGGAATACATCGGGATCTGTGACGAACTGGGGATCAGCGCCCTGACGGAGGCCCATGATGAGGAAGAAGTCCAAAGATGCCTGGCGGCCGGCGCCAGGATCATTGGCGTCAACAACCGGAATCTGAAGGATTTCAGTGTAGACACGAATAACTGCACTTCCTTAAGGAATTGTATTCCGGCAGGCGTACTGTTTGTGGCGGAGAGCGGCGTCCGCTCCCGGGAGGATGCGGCCGTACTGGAGGCGGCCGGCGCGGATGCGATCCTGATCGGGGAGGCTTTGATGCGTGCCCCGGATAAAAAAAGAAAGCTTCAGGAGCTGCGGGGACTAAAGACGGAGGGACTATGACAAGGATCAAACTGTGCGGTCTCATGGAGACGGCGGATATTCTGACAGCGAATTCCCTGCAGCCGGATTACATTGGCTTTGTCTTTGCGCAGGGCAGCAGGCGCCGCGTCTCAGAGCGAAGGGCGGCGGATCTGAAACTCCTCCTGGATCCGCAGATCAGGGCTGTCGGCGTCTTCGTGGATGACGATCCAGAGAGGATCGCGGATCTTCTGCAGAAGGGGATCATAGATGCGGCGCAGCTTCACGGCAAAGAGGACAATGCCTATATCAGGAGGCTGAGGGACCTTACGGACAGGCCTGTTTTCCAGGCATTCCGGGTGGGCTGCGGCAGCAAAGGCTGCGCGGATCCGGAGCAGGAGAGGCAGCAGGCGCAGGCGCTGGAAAGAGCGGGTGAGAGCGAAGCGGACAGGATCCTTCTGGATTCCGGTGCAGGGACAGGCTCTGTCTTTGACTGGTCTTTGCTGGCAAAGTTCAAGCGCCCGTATTTTCTGGCCGGAGGCCTTACCCCGGAAAATGTCGCCGATGCCGTGAAGATCCTCT
This sequence comes from Lachnospiraceae bacterium, assembly GCA_017449745.1. Taxonomy (GTDB): domain Bacteria; phylum Bacillota; class Clostridia; order Lachnospirales; family Lachnospiraceae; genus CAG-791. Next base: position 24,622 of record JAFTFD010000268.1, on the reverse strand, counting down.
CCCCTTACGGGGTAGATGTCAGTTCAGGAATAGAAAAGGACGGCCGGAAAGATCCGGCCAGGATGGCTGCCTTTACGGAAGCTGTGCGAAAGGCAGGCATAAGCTGTACGAGCGGCTGTGCCTGACCGGTTTTTTGCCGGAGGAAAAGAGGGTAAACAATGACGAATGCAAATGGAAGATTCGGAATACACGGGGGACAGTATATTCCCGAGACATTAATGAACGCCGTGATCGAACTGGAGGGAGCTTACCTGCACTATAAGGAAGATCCGGAATTCAACAGGGAGCTGTCTGAGCTGTTTAATGAGTATGCAGGAAGGCCTTCGAGACTGTATTTTGCAAAAAAAATGACAGAGGACCTCGGCGGCGCGAAGATCTATCTGAAGAGAGAGGACCTGAATCACACCGGCGCGCACAAGATCAACAATGTTCTCGGCCAGGCACTTCTCGCAAAAAAGATGGGGAAAACAAGGCTCATCGCTGAGACAGGTGCCGGCCAGCACGGCGTTGCGACCGCGACTGCCGCAGCGCTCATGGGAATGGAGTGCGTGGTCTTTATGGGAGAAGAGGACACGATCCGGCAGGCGCTGAACGTCTACCGTATGCGGCTGTTGGGCGCCGAGGTGATCCCCGTCAAGACCGGGACGGCGACGCTCAAGGACGCTGTCTCCGAGGCCATGCGAGAATGGACCTCCAGGATCGAGGACACGCATTACTGCCTCGGATCCGTCATGGGTCCTCATCCTTTTCCGACCATCGTTCGCGATTTCCAGGCAGTTATTTCGAAGGAGATCAAGGTTCAGATCCTGGAAAAAGAGGGCCGGCTTCCGGATGCCGTGCTGGCCTGCGTGGGCGGCGGCTCAAATGCCATCGGCAGTTTTTATCATTTTATAGATGAACCGGGGGTCAGGCTGATCGGATGCGAGGCAGCAGGACGCGGGGTGGATACCTTCGAGACCGCGGCCACGATCGCCACGGGCAGGCTCGGCATCTTCCACGGAATGAAGTCCTATTTCTGCCAGGATGAATACGGTCAGATCGCGCCTGTCTATTCGATCTCCGCAGGACTGGATTATCCTGGGATCGGACCGGAACACGCATGGCTGCATGACACAGGGAGGGCGGAATATGTGCCGGTCACGGATGACGAAGCCGTGAATGCCTTTGAATACCTGGCGAGGACAGAGGGGATCATCCCGGCGATCGAATCGGCCCATGCGCTCGCCCATGCGATGAAGATCGCTCCGCAGATGGGAAGGGAGAAGATCCTGGTGATCACGGTCTCAGGAAGAGGAGACAAGGACTGCGCGGCGATCGCGCGCTACAGAGGGGAGGATATCCATGAGTAGGATCGGGAAGGCATTCGAAAACGGGAAGGCCTTTATCGTTTTTATTACCTGCGGCGATCCGGATCTGGAAACGACCGCAGCAGCTGTCAGGGCGGCTGCCGCAAACGGAGCGGACCTGATCGAGCTCGGGATCCCTTTTTCGGATCCCACCGCGGAGGGACCGGTGATCCAGAGCGCAAATGTCAGGGCGCTTAAAGGCGGCGTGACGACAGACAAGGTTTTTGAACTGGTCAGGGAACTTCGCCGGGATGTTGAGATCCCGCTCGTTTTTATGACCTACGCCAACGTCGTATTTTCCTATGGGACAGAGCGCTTTGCAGCGCGATGCCGGGAGACGGGAATAGACGGTGTGATCCTTCCGGATGTACCGTTTGAGGAAAAAGAGGACTTTCAGCCGGTCCTGAACCGGTACGGCGTTGATCTGGTCTCTCTGGTGGCGCCCACCTCGGAAAACAGAATCGCCATGATAGCGCAGCAGGCACAAGGGTTCCTGTATATCGTTTCGAGTCTCGGCGTGACGGGCGTGCGCACCGAGATCCGGACGGATCTGGGGGCGATCGTGGAGGTCGTAAGGCAGAACACCGGAATTCCCTGCGCTGTCGGCTTCGGTATCTCAACGCCAGGGCAGGCGGCAAAAATGGCGGCGATCTCTGACGGCGCGATCATCGGATCCGCGGTCGTGAAGATCCTGGAACAGTACGGAAAAGAGGCGCCTGAGAGAATCGCGGAGTACGTACGGCAGATCAAGGCGGCGATTCGATGAACACCATTGACAACAAAATAACTAAAGGGTATTATCCTTATTAGTATAAATCTTGCAGGAGTGGGGTACTATGCCCGCTGTTGCAGACGGATCATATAATAACAGGTTCAGCAAAGGAGAAAAAACTATGAACTACTTAGAGATCGAGAAGGTCATCGGCAGAGAGATCATTGACTCCAGAGGCAATCCGACTGTTGAGGCAGAGGTGACCCTGGTTGACGGTACTGTCGGAAGAGGAGCAGCTCCGAGCGGCGCTTCCACAGGTGAGTTCGAGGCACTGGAGCTTCGTGACGGCGACAAGAGCCGTTTCGGCGGCAAGGGCGTTTCCAAGGCTGTTGAGAACATCAACACCATCATCGCTCCCGCAATCATCGGCCTGGATGCTTCCGATACATATGCAGTTGACGCAGCTATGCTCAAGGCTGACGGCACAAAGGACAAGTCCAAGCTCGGCGCAAACGCGATCCTGGCTGTTTCCATCGCAGCTGCAAGAGCAGCGTCCATCTCTCTGGATATCCCGCTTTACAGATTCCTCGGCGGCGTTCAGGGAACCAAGCTTCCCGTTCCGATGATGAACATACTCAACGGCGGCGCACATGCTGACAGCTCCGTTGATACACAGGAGTTCATGATCATGCCCGCAGGCGCTCCTACATTCGCAGAGGGCCTCCGCTGGTGCACAGAGGTCTTCCATGCTCTGCAGAAGATCCTCAAGGCAAGCGGCGATGTCACTGCAGTAGGCGACGAGGGCGGTTTCGCTCCGAACCAGCCGCAGGGCGATGAGGGCGCGATCGAGCTCATCCTCGAGGCTATCAAGGCTGCAGGCTATGAGCCCGGCAAGGATTTTGTTCTGGCTATGGATGCTGCAAGCTCCGAGTGGAAGAGCGAGAAGGGCAAAGGCTTCTATCATCAGCCGAAGTCCGGCAAAGACTTCACAACAGATGAGCTGATCGCTCACTGGAAGAACCTGGTCGAGAAATATCCCATCTACTCCATCGAGGATGGCCTGGATGAGGAAGACTGGGAAGGCTGGCAGAAGATGACCAAGGAGATTGGCGACAAGGTTCAGCTCGTCGGTGATGATCTCTTCGTTACCAACACGGAGAGACTTAAGAAGGGTATCGAGCTCGGCTGCGGCAACTCCATCCTGATCAAGCTCAACCAGATCGGTTCTGTTTCCGAGACTCTTGAGGCTATCAAGATGGCTCATAAGGCCGGTTACACAGCTATTTCTTCTCACAGATCCGGTGAGACGGGCGACACAACGATCGCTGACCTTGCAGTTGCTCTGAACACCTGCCAGATCAAGACCGGTGCACCTTCCAGATCCGAGCGTGTTGAGAAGTACAACCAGCTCCTTCGTATCGAAGAGCAGCTTGGCGCAGCAGCCTGCTATCCGGGATTTGGCGCATTCAACCGCAAATAATCTCCGCGTAATGCAGCACTGCCTTTATTTACCATAAAGTGTAATCAGCCGGAGCACATCTGTGCTCCGGCTGATTTTTCGTGAAAAACGTACATTGTAAAAACAGCCCGGAACTATTAAGATGGTATGGTCGTTATGGATTACAGAGATCAAACAACAGGAGTTCGGATGTCTCACTATAGATGGAAAAGACTGCTATTTGCCGGAACAGCGCTGGCTGTATCCTGCCTGATGACCCTGCAGGGCCCGGTAACAGCGCAGGCAGCGGCAAAAACACAGAGCAGTTCCCAGGCAAAAACGCAGCAGAGCAGTACAGGTGCCAAGACACAGAGCAGCGAATCAACGTCAAAGACACAGAGCAGCGGATCAACGTCAAAGACACAGAGCGGCGGATCAACGTCAAAGACACAGAGCGGCGGTTCAACGTCAAAGACACAGAGCAGCGGTTCAACGTCAAAGACAAAGAGCAGTTCTTCATCAACAAACAAGAAAACCACCGGACAGACGTCCGGGACGAAGACGGCAGCCGCACCAAAACAGGTGACATATGCCCCGATCGTCACCCCGCCAACAGAGACGGTTCCCGGCGTTGAGCTTACCTTCCTGACAGGCGAAAATGCTCTGATTCACGAGACAGCCGTGACCAACGCGTTTGTCACCGCCACACAGCTGATCCCGAACCTGACGGGACAGGATAATGTCCTCAGCATGGCGGGAGGTGTAGAGGCGCTTTCTTTCTACGCGGTGACGTATTCCGGACCGAATGCCGAAGTTTCAACACCGGACAGGATCAACGTGGTGATCCCGCTGACGCAGGCTCTTAACGGCAGGACGCTGCGGGTGGGAGAGACGATCCGGGCAGTCTATGAGTGTGAAGGACTCTTTTATCTGGCAGAGACGGTGATCGACGGGCAGCAGGTCGTTGTGAGTATTCCGCACCTTGTCGGCGTTTCGAGCGTACCGGTACTGGATCTGATCGTCGGAAGAGGCTTCTGGGCGCCGGGAGAGGGCCTGGATTATCTCGCGATCGGCAACAGCATCACGATGCACCCAAAGAGAGAATACTGGCCTAACGCAATGGGGATGGGAGCCAGTTCCATCGAAAAGGACTATTTTCATCTGACGACAGCCGGAATTGAAAAGAAATACGGGATCCCCGCGGGGAGCCTTAATGCGGCGGCGATGAATTTTGCGATCTGGGAGAGCAACAAAGGAAACAGGCAGTACGCCCTGACACTTCTGGATCCTTATCTCTCGCCGCAGCTGGATATCGTCAGCATCCAGCTGGGAGAAAACTTCCTTGATCAGGAGAATTTTCCCGCCGAGTATACGAAGCTGATCTCGTACGTCAGAGGCAAGTGCCCGTCCGCGCAGATCATACTGGTAGGTACCTTCTGGCAGAATGACCTGGTCGAACAGGTCAAACAGCAGAATGCGGCAGCCTTCAATGCAGCTTATGTATCCCTTGCTCCGATCCAGAACAAAGTGGATTACCTGTTTGGGACAGGTTATGTATACGACGCCGCGGGCAATCCGTATTACTCAACGAACGGGGGAACCGCGCTCCACCCGAACAATGCGGCAATGAAGTTCATAGCTGATGGAATAATAAATGCCCTGCAGTAAAACTGGAGGGCATTAATTAATTATAGTATTTCAGCTCCTTCCGGAACTATGCATTCCGACTCCCGCACATGGAAGCGCTCCGAGTGCATTCTGTCTTCTTCCATGAAATCGTGGACATAATTCAGGAATTCCTGGATCAGGCTGCTCTGGCGCTGTTCCCGCGGCCAGACCAGGACGTACTGCACGATCTTGGCGGGGTCAGTGATCATCTTGGAGATCACATGAGGATTCGGCGTATAGGTCGTCTGCGGGAAAATACTGATGCCGACGTTCTGTTCTGTCAGGGCGATGGCGTCAATATAGTTTGACATTTCACAGATAATATCAGGTTCGCGGTCTATTCCGCCGAACCATTTACGGATGGCTTCGATTCTGGATGCCCTTCGGGGCACGATCAGCGGATAATCCGCAAGATTTTCAAGGGGTATCGTATCTCCTTCGGCCTGCGCCAGGGGATGATCCCTGGGAATGATCGCGATCCAGGGTTCCTTGCCGATCACAATACTTTCCAGGTGCTCTGAATCATAGGGAGTCGCTATGACTGCAAGATCGCAGAGCCCTCTGGCCAGATGTTCCAGTACATCATCACTGCTGCCATTCCACATCTGATATCTGACCAATGGATATTCCTCATGAAAACCTGCGATCCACCGCGCTGCGATGTAGGGCGCCCGGCCTTCCACCATGCCGAGGGAGATCGTGCCTGTAAGGCCGTTCTCCATGTGCGCCAGATCGCTTCTTGTTTTATCAGCCAGTGATAACATCTGATTTGACCTGTGAAGCAGGAGGCTGCCGGCTTCTGTCAGCTGCAGGTGGCGCTTTCCGCGGATAAACAGCTGAACGCCAAGATCGTCTTCCATTGCCTTGATGGCATTGGAAAGAGGCGGCTGGCTCATGTTCAGTTTCTGTGCAGCTCTTGTGAAATTGAGCTCCTGTGCGACGACCGTAAAATATTGAAGAGTTCGGAAATCCATAAGTTGTTCTCCTGTGACAGCAAAACGATATCCGCGAAGTCTCATGTGAATCTGACTATATTAAAAGTGTATCATAGTTTGCGGGAAAATGCTCTTTATGTTTTATTACAAGTATTTTACTGAAAGTTATATGCGATAGTGCATATTAGTTAATCCTGTTACGTAACATGCCCGGATACTGGGTCTGAAGAACAGAACCGGGTGTCTTCCGGGCGGCAGCTGTACATATAAAAACAGCCTTATAATCAAGTGTTATGGCATCGGTGATCAAAATGCGGGGACATACATCACTGTTGTTATGTAAATTACATAACTAACAAACCGTTTCTTTTCTTAGGTTATATAGGTAAAATAAGTTCAAGGGGAGCAAAGAGGAGGCAATGTTTATGGTAAATAATTATGACCAGGAACTGATCGATATAGCAAAGAAGAATCTCAGGATCTATTACGACAGATGCGGTGAAACGCTTTATTCGCTGTCCCAGAAGAGCGGGCTGACGGAAAATGCGATCAACAAAGTGATCTTTGGTGATTCCTATCCGAGACTCGATACGCTGATACGTATATGCAATGCGATCGGGATCAGTCCTGAGATCCTGTTCAGGCGTGAGCTCAGCGAAACGATAGATATTGAGAATGCCGAGGTGCTGCGTAACTACTGCGGTATCGGGGATCCGGATCTTCGGGCTATGGTCCGCCATACGGTGAGAGAACTGAAAATGTACGAAATAAAAAGCAGCCAGACTGCACAACAGTAAATTGTTACCATCCCCTGTTTTGATCGGGTACGATCATCGACCGGCACACAGCGTCAGCTGTGTGCCGGTATTTGTTTCTTACTTTCATATTGATTTCGCGCTTTAACGTGATAAAATAGATAGAATAGCAGCATGTCAGAAAATGATATAACTTTAAGGAGTGAGTATGAAGCAATTAATGCTAGGGAATAAAGCGGTGGCCAGAGGCCTTTATGAAGCAGGAGTCTGTTTTGTCTCCAGCTATCCGGGAACACCGAGTACCGAGATCACCGAGGAAGCGGCTAAATACGATGAGATCTACTGTGAATGGGCACCGAACGAGAAGGTGGCCATGGAAGCGGCTTTCGGCGCATGCCTTGCAGGCAAAAGAGCATTCTGCGGCATGAAGCACGTAGGACTTAATGTGGCAGCGGACCCACTCTTTACGATGTCCTATACGGGTGTCAATGCCGGCCTCGTGATCGGCGTTGCGGATGATGCCGGCATGCATTCCTCCCAGAATGAGCAGGACAGCAGACACCACGCGATCGCAGCAAAGGTCCCGATGCTGGAGCCCTCTGATTCGGAAGAGGCTCTTGCGTTTGCAAAACAGGCCTATGAGATCTCGGAGGAGTTCGACACTCCGGTCCTGATCAAAATGTGCACCCGCGTCGCGCACTCCCAGTCCATCGTGGACACCGGGGAGAGAACGGTGCCCGTAAAGCCCTATGAAAAGAATATTGCAAAGTATGTCATGATGCCGGGAAATGCGATCCGGAGGCATCCTGTCGTAGAGGAGAGAACGGCAAAGCTCAAGGCTTTCGCGGAGTCAACGCCTCTCAACCGCGTGGAGATGGGCGGTACGCAGATGGGGATCATCACCCATTCCACCTCTTATCAGTATGTGAAAGAGGTTTTCGGCGACAGCGTTTCCGTATTAAAGCTGGGCATGACAAATCCGCTTCCCGAGCAGCTGATCCGTGATTTTGCGGCCAAGGTCGATCGCCTCGTCGTCGTGGAGGAACTGGATCCGGTCATCGAGAACCATGTCCGCCAGATGGGACTGGAGGTCTCTGGCAAGGATATCCTTCCGATCACAGGAGAATTCTCACAGCGCCTGATCGCAAAAGCCCTCGGCAAAGAAGTGCCGGAGGGGAGAAAGCTCGAGGATAACATCCCCGCACGTCCTCCTGTTATGTGCGCCGGATGTCCTCACAGAGGCCTGTTCTATACACTGAAGAAGAACAAGTGCACGGTCCTCGGTGATATCGGATGCTATACGCTGGGAGCCGTGCAGCCGCTCGGAGCTATGGAGATGACACTGTGCATGGGCGCATCCGTCAGCGCGATCCACGGCTTTAATAAGGCCCTTGGCGAAGAGAGCGAAGGCAAAACGGTCGCCGTGATCGGCGATTCCACCTTTATGCACTCCGGCATGACGGGACTTGCCAACATCGCCTACAACCAGTCCAATTCTACAGTGATCATTCTGGACAATTCGATCACCGGAATGACAGGACATCAGCAGAATCCGACTACAGGATACAATATCAAGGGAGATCCCGCCGGCAAGATCGATCTCGAAGCCCTCTGCCGCGCAATGGGATTTGAGCGTGTGAGAGTCGTTGATCCGTATGATCTTGCGCAGTGCGACCAGGCGGTCAAAGAGGAACTGGCCGCAAAAGAGGCATCCGTGATCATCTCAAGGCGCCCCTGCGCTCTGCTGAAATACGTCAAACATAAGGCACCCCTTAAGGTGAACACCGGCAAGTGCCGCAGCTGCCATTCCTGCATGAACATCGGCTGCCCTGCGATCTCCTTCAAGGACGGCAAAGCCCATGTCGACAACACGCTTTGCGTAGGATGCGGAGTCTGCAGCCAGCTGTGCCATTTCGATGCGTTTGAGAGCACTGCGGACTGACAGGGGCAGGCTGACAAGGCAGGACAGACCCTGTCAGACGGAGCATCTGAAACGGAAATGTCAATAACAGAAAGACCTGTGCTGCAGCTGCCTGTATGCGGCTGCGGCGCGGATGATCGGAGGAATACCGGATGAATATGAATATTATGATCGTAGGTGTCGGGGGACAGGGAAGTCTTCTGGCCAGCAAACTCCTGGGACATCTTCTGCTGACGCAGGGGCTGGACGTAAAGGTCTCTGAGGTCCACGGAATGTCGCAGAGAGGCGGCAGCGTCGTTACCTATGTAAAATGCGGAGACAAAGTCGCTTCCCCTGTCATCGATATCGGTGAGGCGGATTATATCGTGTCCTTTGAGCTGCTCGAGGCGGCGAGATGGCTCCCGTACCTGAAAAAAGATGGAAGGATCGTCACCAATTCCCAACAGATCGATCCCATGCCCGTGATCACAGGCGCTGCAGATTATCCCGAAGACCTGATCGAAAAGATGAAGGCGACCGGGGCGCAGGTAGACGCCATGGACTGCCTCGCACTGGCGGAAGAAGCGGGATCCCAGAAGGCGGTCAACCTGGTACTGATGGGTAGGCTTTCCCACTATTTTGACCTGCCCGAAGAGGCATGGATGAAGGCAATCGAGGAAATGGTGCCGCCTAAATTCGTGGAAATGAACAAAAAGGCATTCCTCCTTGGAAAAGGCTGAGTGCTGACGAACATCGAACTGTTTTGATTTGGAAAAAGGCTGAAGCGTTGTTATCTATTTTGGATACGGTCGTTTAGGCAACAGGCAAAATGACTGAGTCATCAATGCATGAAAGGAGCCAAACAGCAATGGAACATTACTATCAACCTGAAATTGAGTGCGCTTCCCGGGAGGAGATCATCGCGATCCAGAACGAGAAGCTGGTCAGGCAGGTCCGTCACGTATGGGACAACGTCCCTTACTATCGGAAGAAGATGGAAGAAAAAGGGGTAACGCCGGACGATATTAAGTCCATCGATGACCTTCACAAGCTTCCTTTCCTCTCAAAGACGGATCTGAGAGAAGCTTATCCTTACGGCCTGCTGGGAAAGCCGCTCAAGGACTGTGTCCGTATCCAGTCTACTTCGGGTACAACAGGAAAGCGTGTCGTTGCCTTCTATACGCAGCATGATATCGATCTCTGGGAGGAATGCTGCGCAAGAGCGATCATGGCAGCGGGCGGCACAAACGAGGATGTCGTTCAGGTATCCTATGGCTACGGCCTTTTCACAGGCGGCCCCGGCCTTAACGGCGGCAGCCACAAGGTCGGCTCTCTTACGATCCCGACGAGCTCGGGCAATACAGAGAGACAGATCATGTTCATTATGGACCTGTCTGCGACGATCCTGTGCTGCACCCCCAGCTATGCAGCTTATCTCGGCGAGAAGATGAAGGAAATGGGCCTCGGACCGGATGATATCCCGCTGAAGGCAGGTATCTTCGGTGCGGAGGCATGGAGCGAGGAGATGCGCCATGATATCGAGAAGACACTGGGCATCAAGGCGTATGATATCTATGGCCTGACAGAGCTGTCCGGCCCCGGCGTGTCCTTTGAGTGTTCCGAGCAGAGAGGAATGCATATCAACGAGGATCACTTCATTGCGGAGATCATTGATCCGGAGACCGAGGAGGTCCTTCCTGACGGTACACAGGGTGAGCTTGTCTTTACCTCTATTGACAAGGAAGCTTTCCCGATGATGCGCTACCGCACAAGGGACATCTGCACCCTGACCCGCGAGAAATGCTCCTGCGGCCGCACACATGTCCGTATGGCTAAGCCGAAGGGACGCTCCGACGATATGTTGATCATACGCGGCGTGAACGTATTCCCGTCCCAGATCGAGACAGTGCTGCTCAAGCATGGCTATGCAGCTAACTATCAGATCATTGTTGACCGCGTCAACAATACGGATACACTCGATGTCAACGTGGAGATGACTCCGGAGATGTTCACGGATAACATCGGTGAGATCGAGGCTATGCAGAAGGCTCTCGTCGAGGGACTTAAGTCGATGCTCGGCATCAAGGCAAAGGTCACGCTTGTCGCACCTAAGACCATTACCAGAAGTGAAGGAAAGGCAGTTCGTGTCATTGACAGACGTAAGATCTGAGAAACGGAGGGGATGATGAGTATCAAGCAGATTTCTGTATTTCTGGAGAATAAACCCGGCAAACTGAACGAGATGACAGGGGTCCTCGCGGACAACAATGTCGATATGCGCGCTCTCTCACTGGCAGAGACCAAAGATTTCGGCATTGCCAGAATGATCGTGGATGACGTGTATACCGCGATGAATGTCCTCAAGGATAACGGCTTTGTCGCAAGCCTTACATCCGTCCTGGCATTTGCGATCCCGGATGAGCCGGGCGGACTTAACAAACTGCTCAAGCTGTTTACGGAAGAAAACGTAAACCTGGAGTATATGTATGCTTTCCTCGGCGGAAAGGATTCCGAACACGCTTATATGATCTTCCGCGTTTCCGATACGAAAGCAGCGGAAGCCAAGCTGGCAGCGAAGGGAGTCAGGTCATTGAGCCAGGAGGAGATCTCCGCGATATGATCGTAGACTTTCATACGCACACTTTTCCTCAGAAGATCGCTGCAGGAGCGCTGGAGCATCTGAGGAGCAAATCCCATTCCATGACCTTTTCGGACGGAACGAATGAGGGGCTGCTCAGCGCTATGAAAAGAAGCGGGATCGATCTCTCCGTAGTCCTTCCTGTGGCGACGAACCCGGGACAGGTATCGAAGGTCAATGACAGTGCAGCGAGAGTCAACGAGCAGTTCGGGGAAGCCGGGATCTGTTCTTTCGGGTGCATGCACCCCGCATTTGAAGATTATTACAGCGAGCTGAAGAGGATCAGGGATCTCGGAATGAAGGGGATCAAGCTTCATCCTGTTTACCAGGGCGAGGATATTGATTCCCCGGCTTTCTTAAGGATCCTTGACCGGGCAGCGCAGCTGGATCTGATCGTTGTGACACATGCAGGAATGGATATCGGGTTTCCGGGAGTCGTTCACTGCTCCCCGCAGATGCTGCGGCACGCTGTGAAAGAAGTGGGTCCGTTCCGGTTCGTGCTGGCGCACATGGGCGGATGGCATAACTGGAACGAAGTGGCGGAGAATCTTGCAGATACGGGCGTTTTGCTGGATACTTCCTTTTCTACGGGAACGATCCACCCGCTTGATGACGGCTACTATCAGCCTGAAGAACTGCCCATGATGGATGAGGAGCAGTTTATGGAACTGTACCGCGCCTTTGGGGCGGAGAGGCTGGTATTCGGTACGGACAGCCCCTGGTCAGTCCCCGAAGAATCCATCGCGTTTATTCAGGAGCTGCCTGTCGCGGAAGAGGAAAAGCAGAAAATATTCTCAGCGAATGCCAGGCGGCTGCTGGGAATCTGACGATCAGGACCAGATGCTGACAAGACAAAGAAAAACAGTGTAAAAATGCGCTGCGGGATACCAACGATAAAGCCGCGGCATGGAGGAATAGTGAGAAAAATGTGCTGATGCACATTTTTCATCACTAAATTTGAGCCGCAAGCGTCTCAAATTCCGATTCAGGAAAATTCGCCTCCGCGAAATTTTCCTGCGGGATGCCTTCGCTAACGCTTCGGCATGGAGGAATAATATGGATGTTGTAATTATCGGAGCAGGCACAGCGGGATTATCCGCGGCCATCTATGTACAGCGCGCCGGCAAGAGTGCTCTTGTACTCGAAGGCAGCGCTTATGGCGGACAGATCATTAACACTCTGGATGTTGAGAACTATCCGGGAATCAAACATATCTCCGGATTTGAGTTTGCCACAGGCCTGTATGAGCAGGCAGTGGAGCTTGGAGCACAGGTGGAGTTTGAGACCGTGCTGCAGGTAGAGCCGAAAGAGGACGGTACCTTTACGGTAAAAACAGCGGACAATGCCTATGACTGCAAGGCTGTGATCCTGGCGACAGGCGTCCGCAGAAGAGAGCTCGGGCTGGATAAAGAGACAGAGCTGGTCGGCAAGGGTGTTTCCTACTGCGCGACCTGCGACGGAGCCTTTTATAAGGGAAAAGACGTCGCGGTCTTCGGCGGCGGCAATACAGCTGTTGAGGATGCGGAGTTCCTCACCCGTTTCTGCAATAAGATCTATCTGATCCACAGAAGAGACCAGTTCCGCGCAGACGCGGCAGAGGTGGAAAAAGTCCGCGAGAAAGAGAACCTGGAAATGGTCCTCAATTCGAACGTGACAGCACTCCTTGCAGAGGACAGGCTGACAGCTGTCGAGGTAACGGACAAGAACACTCTTGAGAAAAGAGTCCTGCCTGTATCAGGCCTGTTCGTCGCGATCGGCCAGGTACCTTCCAACCAGGCGTTTGCGGATCTGGTGGAACTGGATGAGTCCGGCTATATCGTGGCAGGAGAGGACTGCCTCACCAGCAGGCCCGGCGTATTCGCAGCCGGCGACTGCAGGACCAAGAAGGTCAGGCAGCTGACGACAGCGGCAGCGGACGGAGCCATTGCGGCCCTGGCGGCCTGCAGCTATTCGGGCTGATATGACGCGAAGGCACATTGCTTAAAGAGCTTTTTAGGGACAGCTTAGGCTGTCCTTTTTTTGATGGATGAGGGGGAGCTCTGAACCTTCTGTCTTACCTTAAAAGGCCGTCCGGGCAGGTGTCTTCCTTATTTTCGGTTTCTTCGCGCGGAACTACTAACATTCACCGTTCATTGCAGTCGGGCACCGCCTCCAAACTCGTATCCGCACTGATGCGCGGATACTCAAACAGTCGGCTTTACAGCGCAGCATGAATGCTGCACTGTATCCCTCCTTCCTTTCACGATGAATGAAGTAGTTCCAGGCACTCATCCACAGCAAATTCGGAAGACACCTGCCCGGACGGCCTCATATTAATAATCGTAAGAAGATGGTCATAGAACCGTCCTCTGTTCATGTGGGAGAGTTGAGGAAAGTGATGATATGCTGGTGAGCTTTTTAAGTACAGGTGGACAGGAATGTGATAAGATAATAGTGTCTGCGGCAGACGGCCTGAGACGCCGAAGCATGAGATTTCCAGCTTCAGTGAACAGGCAGGAGCTGTGCAGCCAAGACCCTGTGACAGGGTATCAGCAGAATGAGGGGGTAACAAAATGGAGAAGTTTAAACTGACGTCGCTGGAAAGAAAGTGGGTCCTTTATGATGTCGCGAATTCCGCGTTTACCATGATGGTCTCGACGATTATTCCGATCTATTTTAATTCACTGGCGAAGGGGGCTGGCATATCCGAGGTCGATTACCTGGCCTACTGGGGCTACACGATCTCTATTTCTACGGTGATCGTGGCGATCCTTGGACCGCTTGTCGGCGCGGCATCAGACAAGAAGGGACGCAAGAAAAAGCTCTTTGCGGCTACGATCGCGATCGGTTCGATCCTGTGCTTTTTCCTGGGAATGATTCATCAGTGGCTGGTGTTCCTCTTCCTGTTCGCACTGGCAAAGATCTTCTATTCCGTCAGCCTTGTCATCTATGATTCCACGCTCTCGGACGTGACGGATGACTCTCGTATGGATGATGTCTCCTCCCAGGGCTATGCGTGGGGATATATCGGCAGCTGCGTGCCGTTTGTAGCCTGCCTTGTCCTGGTCCTGATGTCCGATAAGATCGGCATCTCGCAGGGCACAGCGATGATGCTGGCCTTCATGATCACTGCCCTCTGGTGGTTCGGCGTTTCTACGCCTCTTTTAAAGGTGTATGAGCAGAAACACTATGCAGAAGGACCGGCTGAAAAGCATAATATTCTTGCGGAGCTCGGCACATCCCTGAAAGAGATCGCAGGGAATAAAAAGGTCCTGCTGTTCCTGCTCGCTTTCTTTTTCTATATTGACGGCGTCTATACGATCATTGATATGTCTACCGCATATGGTTCCGCACTCGGACTTGGCAGCACGGATATGCTGCTGGCGCTCCTGGTCACCCAGGTCGTCGCCTTCCCCAGCGCGATCATTATGGGACGCCTTTCCAGAACGAAGGATCCTGTGAAGCTGATCAGCGTATGTATCGGAGCATATTTCTGTATCGCTATGTTTGCGTTCTTCATGACGAGCGCATGGCAGTTCTGGGTCCTTGCCGTGACGGTAGGTATGTTCCAGGGCGGCATTCAGGCACTCTCAAGATCCTATTTTGCAAAGATCATTCCGCCGGAGAAGTCAGGCGCTTATTTCGGATTCTATGATATCTGCGGCAAAGGCGCTTCTTTCATCGGCACGACGATGATGGGACTTGTTTCCCAGATCACGGGAAAGGTCAATAACGGCGTTCTGGTCATCGCTGCATTTTTCCTCGTCGGAATGGTCTTCTTCCGTATGTCCGCAGCGACCAGGCTGAAAAATAAATAACAGTATTTGGAGGCATTCAATTGCAAGGAATATTAGTGTGGGCGCATAGAGGGGCATCTGCTTATGCGCCTGAGAATACGCTTCCGGCTTTTGCAGAGGCGGCAGCGATGGGTGCAGATGGCGTAGAACTGGATGTACAGCTGACCAAAGACGGCGAGATCGTCGTGATCCACGATGAAAACCTGGACAGAGTCAGCAATGGAAGCGGCTGGGTCAAGGACTATACCCTGGACCAGCTCAAAGGTTTTTGCTATAACAAGGCCCGCCCGGAGTGGGACGGACCCGCTTCGGAGGCAGTGATCCCGACGCTGAAAGAGGTCTATGAGCTTCTGGCGCCGACAGGCCTTACGGTCAATGTAGAACTGAAAACAGGGATCTTTCTGTATGAGGGGATCCTGGACAAGGTTCTGGAGCTGACGGCGGCCTGCGGGATGGAAGACAGGGTGATCTATTCCTCCTTTAACCATTATTCCCTGATTCAGCTAAAAGGCCTGGATCCGAAAGTCAGGACAGGCATGCTGTATTCCGATACTTTGGTCGGCGCTGCGGCTTATGCCAAAGAGCGTCTTAATGTGGATGCCCTGCATCCTGCCGTATACCATCTGTCCCAGGCAGAGAATACAAAAGGGGCGTTTGGAGTTCATGACTGGAAGCCGGAAAGCGGAGAGCCCAGCTATGTGGATCTGGCACATCAATATGGCCTTAAGACACATGTGTGGACAGTAGATGATCCGCAGCTGATCAGGATGTGCGCGGCAATCGGAACGGAAGCGATCATCACGAATAAGCCCGATTTTTGTAGATCGGTTCTTGAGGCGATGTGAGGAAATATGGTATGGAAGAGCGGACACCGCTGACAACACTTTGCTATCTGGAGCGGGACGGACAGTATCTGATGCTGCACCGCACAGTGAAAAAGAATGACGTCAATAAGGATAAGTGGATCGGGATCGGGGGCCATTTTGAATTCCATGAGAGCCCGGAAGAATGCCTGTTGAGAGAGGCAAAGGAAGAGACAGGACTTGAACTGACAGAATATGCTCTTCGGGGGATCGTCACGTTTGATTCCGGCAGAGGCGATTTTGAATATATGTTCCTCTATACGGCGACGCAGTGGGACGGCGAGCTGGCCTCCTGCAGCGAAGGCGAGCTTGAGTGGGTGGATATAGAGCGGATCGAAACCTTAAATCTGTGGGAAGGAGACAAGATCTTTTTCCGGCTGCTCCATGAGGACCATCCGTTTTTCTCCCTGAAACTCGTCTATGACGGAACAGACAGGCTGGTGAGCGCCGTGCTGGACGGTAAGGCGCTTAAGATCTGACCGGAGTCTGGCGGGGCCCCTGATACTGCGCTGCAATGTGCTCCTATTTCCTGCCCGGAAGGGCAGTGGCGCTCAGAAGACGGCAACCGTCATCAGGCATATAGATCTGGTAGCCTCCGCGGTGCCAGTTATCCAGAATAAGGAGGAAATGCCTTCCGTACTCCGCCTGGGCATAGCCCATGGCCAGGACCCAGTGCCAGTCAAAAGGCGCGGCGGCGACAAGAAGAGCGACGGGATACCCGTCGTCGATCCGGCGGCGGATCTTTTCATACATGATCTCAGAGACAGATAAATGCTCTGCTCCTGCGGCACGAAAGCCGCTGCGGGAGCGGAGCTTTTTTATGGGGGCAGGATCCTGGCGGATCCCGAGGTCTCTCAGCATGCGAACGGAACCGCGTCCTATGGAAAAAACGGGACCGTTACCGGATACGGAATGAACGATCCTGAACAGGTAGCGGATCTGGGCGGGGTCGGCGTGTGTGCTCCTCGCGGATTCTGTCTGCTGGAAGAGCAGATAGTTTGTCAGCATAGTGGCGTAGCAGTGATTGCGCGCTGAGTCCGTAAAGTCATCGGTGACGGCCCAGTAGACGCCGTCCGGACAGAGCACATGACGGTGCACGATACTATCGCGGATGCTGTATTCAGGTTGAAAATGAAAATGTGAGCTCATATCGCTTCCCGCCGGAATAGAATTTAACAGATACGATTATAACACAGGACATTCCGGCATGCTATTGAAACGGCGGCAGGCAAGAGAAAGGACGGCTGGCAAGAGATCTCGTTGACAATAGAAGTAAGGAATGATATAGTAAATCCGTAATAAATTTGTAATAATTGTAAAAAATACGAAATTGTAACGTAAAATTGGTGGCTGAAATGGATCTTTTCAGTAAGGGAATAACTGAACTCGCGCGGCGTTTTAACAGAAAGGCCGCTATGACAGGCGCTGTTCTGATGGCAGCGCTTTCTGTATGTACAGTATCCGTCAGGGCTGAGGAAAATGTTAAAGTCAATCTCCCTTCAGCAGGCATTACCTATGCGTTGTCAGCCAGCAAAACTTCTGTAAAAGATATAGAAGACAAACTCTACCAGGAAGGCGTCATTACCGAAAAGAAGGTCAAAGTCGCCAACAGCATTAAGACGAGCGTGATCTCCGCTGTCAGCAAAGAGGGGGCGGAACAGGTGAGCGCCATTATGGAAACGGCTCTGACACCGATCCAGGAGAAAGAGAAAGTTCTTGCCGGCAGTGCGATGGAAAAAGCGGAAAATGTTGTGAGCGCAGCAGCTTCCGCTGTGACGGTTATTTCTTCGACACAGCAAGCGAGGGAAGAGGCGATGGCAGCCGCAGCCAAGGCACTGCAGAAGGCGCAGGAAGCGGCCAGAGCCAGTGTCGCTGTTGATTATGCTCCGGATTCAGAGACCGTCGCGGAGGTCTCTGCAGAGGCTTCTGAGGCCGTTTCCGGGACGGATGCGCAGGATGACCAGGATATCGCAGAGGAGAGAACTGCAGAAGAACCCTCCGAACAGATGGCAGAGAGTGCAGAAGGCGCCGGTGAAGAGTCAGAACAGGTCTCTGATGAAAACGGCAATGAAGCGTCGGAAGCAGAAGAGGCGCAGCCTGACCAGAACCTGGTCGTAGCGCAGGTATCCAGTTATATTAATGTCAGAAAAGAACCCGGTATTAATGCTGAGATCGTAGGAAAACTGTACAGCAACGGCGTCGGTATGATACTGGAAGCGGCGAACAGCGACGGCTGGATGAAGATCCAGTCCGGAGACGTCATCGGCTACGTCAAAATGGACTATGTTGCGACAGGAACAGAGGCCGCAGCAATCGCGGATGAAGTCAGCCATAAACAGGCGGTCATAACGACTACAACGCTGCGTGTCCGTGCAGCAGCCACAACAGAGTCGGACGTCATTTCGCTCATCGGTATGGGCGCAGAGCTTGATATCATTGGCGAAGAAGATGGCTGGTACAAGGTCAATACGCAGGACGGCGAGGGATATATTTCTGCCGACTTTGCGGACCTTGAAGTGATCTACCCGGTCGCGGAGTCCAGAGAGGAAGAGGAAAGAAAAGCGGCTGCAAAACGCGCAGAGCAGGCACAGCAGTCAGCACAGAGCAGTCAGGGCAGCTCTGCGAGCGGTTCGTCACAGAATCAGCAGAAGGCTGCCGGCTCCGGATCAGCACCTGCCGTTGCAGCAGGAACCGCAAAGGGACAGGAAGTAGCCAATTATGCGATGCAGTTCATTGGCAACCCGTATGTCTGGGGCGGCACTAGCCTGACGAACGGGGCAGATTGCTCCGGCTTTACAATGGCTGTCTATTCGCACTTCGGAGTGAGCCTGCCGCACTATGATGCAGCCCAGAGACAGTGCGGAATCGCTGTTAACAGCCTTGCGGAGGCGGTGCCCGGAGACCTGATCTGCTACTACGGACATGTCGGTATCTATATTGGAAACGGGCAGATCGTACATGCGTCCAGCCCGAGATACGGTATTATCACCGGAAGTGCGACTTATCGACAGATCTCTGCGATCCGCAGAATATTTTACTAATGGAGAGTGAGCAGTAATAGCAATGTCTGCTGTTTAAGAAAACATCCTGTGTATTGACAGGATACGCGACGGCAAAAGAGGGTGGGAAAAAGACCGGAGAGTGATCAGAAGGATCCTCTCCGGTTTTTTTCACGCGGTGTCTGCTGTTAATACATTCCGGCAGATATGGAAGAGCTCAGAGTCGTGTGGTATACTGATATTAGCCGCAATTGCAGCATCCAGTACTTTGTGGGTGATGTCCTGTGCGGTGAATAATAGGCAGCGGACGGGCGCTGCAGAAGAGGAGCTGGTTATGAAGTATATCATTGTTGGCAAGAACATGGAAGTGACCCCGTCGCTGGACAGCGCTGTCCGCGACAAGCTCTCAAGACTGGAGAAATTTTTCCAGTCAGACACGGAGGTGCATGCTACCTTAAGTGTAGAAAGAGACAGACATAAGATCGAGGTAACAATTCCGGTCAAGGGAGGAATCATCCGCTCAGAGCAGGTCAGCAACGACATGTATGTGTCGATCGACCTTGTGGAAGAGATCATTGAGCGCCAGCTCAAGAAATATAAGAACAAGATCATAGACAAGCATCAGTCCGGCGGCTCTTTCAAGCAGGAGTATCTTGAGAAGGACTACATGGATGACGAGGAGATCAAGATCGTCCGCCAGAAACAGTTCGACATGAAGCCTATGTATCCCGAGGATGCATGCGTACAGATGGAACTACTGGGACACAACTTCTATGTGTTCTGCAATGCAGAGACAGAGGCGATCAATGTCGTTTACAAGAGAAAGGGCGGGACATACGGCCTGATCGAGCCCGAGATGTAAATAATGGCACGGTCAGGAGATCCCTGACAGGCATTTGTTTTTTGGTAATCAATGACAGTCGCGGCTTCCGCCGCGACTTTTTATGGCAATATACCTGAGGACGCGAGGAATAGAGTGAAAGATATGAGCGATAAATCAATTCTTGAGTATGAAACTGTTGAGCTGCTGGATGATGAGAATGCGATCAGGATCATTGATCAGACGCTGCTGCCTGGCAGGCAGGAACTGATCCTGCTCAGAACAGCGGAAGAGATCTGGGATGCTATTTATCTGCTGAAGGTTCGAGGGGCCCCTGCGATCGGGGTCTGTGCTGCCTTTGGGATCTATCTGCTGAGCAAACAGACAGAGACGGAGGACTATGAATTCTTCGTATCTGAGTTCGAGAAAAAGAAAGACTATCTGGATTCCTCGAGGCCGACAGCAGTGAATCTTTCCTGGGCACTGCGCCGGATGGAGGGCGTTCTTCTGGAAATGCAGAAAAAAGGCGCGTCCGTTAAAGAGGCAAAACAGGCACTTCTCAAAGAAGCAATCAGGATCAAGGAAGAGGATATTGAGGTCTGCCGCAGGATAGGCGAGTTCGGCCTGACGCTGGTAAAGCCGGGTGACGGGATCCTCACGCACTGCAACGCAGGGCAGCTCGCGACATGCAAATACGGTACGGCAACGGCGCCGATCTACCTGGGGCAGGAGAGAGGCTACGGTTTCCACGTCTATGCAGATGAGACGAGACCGCTTCTGCAGGGGGCAAGGCTGACGGCATATGAGCTGCATGCGGCCGGCGTCGACGTCACGCTTTTGTGTGACAATATGTCTGCATCGATCATGAAGCAGGGAAAGATCCAGGCGATCTTTGTAGGCTGCGACAGAGTGGCGGCAAACGGGGATACGGCCAATAAGATCGGCACCAGCGTTGTGGCAACGGTGGCAGCCAGATACGGGGTCCCCTTCTATGTCTGCGCGCCTACTTCCACGATCGACATGTCTTTAGAGAGCGGTGATCTCATTCCGATCGAACAGCGAAAGCCCGAGGAGGTCACAGAGATGTGGTATACGCAGAGAATGGCTCCGGAAGGGATCAAGGTATACAATCCCGCTTTTGATGTCACGGATCACGACCTGATCGCAGGAATCGTAACAGAATTCGGGGTTGCCAGGGCACCATACACAGAATCGCTTAAGGAGATCTTTGCCTTAAAAGAAAAAGAATAGTCGGAGAAGAAATAAACGGAGAAGAAGTAAACGGAGAAGAAGTAATCGAAGAAGAAGTAGTCGGAGAAGAAGTAAACAGGTAATACAGTCAATTAAGGCAATAAAAAAGGCGGGTCGAACCCGCCTTTCTTTTTTTATATAGCTGTAATCCTGAATTAAGCCTCAGAGATCGCGCCAACAGGGCACTGAGCCTCGCATGCACCGCAATCGATGCAGCTGTCAGCATCAATGACATACTGTGTATCGCCCTGGGAGATCGCCTCAACGGGGCACTGAGCAGCACAGGAGCCGCAGCTGATGCAAGTATCATTAATAACACGTGCCATAGTAAATTCCTCCTTTTACCTGATAATGTAACCGGTGAACAATTAAGTATTGCCCCCAATGTAAAGGTACAGTTCTCAAACGCTGTATCCGAGATGTATCATACTACCCCGTGCACTTGTTTGCCAAGACTAACAATGCCGCAAAAAAAGGCATCCCCGAAGGGATGCCTTAAATATTGCTGTCTTGCCAGCTTCGGATTATTCCTCGTTATAGAGGGCGCCGAGCTTGGACAGATATGCGTATTTATCCTTAGCGTGCTGCTCAGCCTCTGCGAAGAGTCTTGCTGCTCTCTCAGGATTCTTACGCTGCAGGGAGGTGTAACGAACCTCTCCGCCAAGGAACTCGCTGTACTCCTTTGTAGCGGGCTTGGAGTCCAGAGTGAACTTCTTGCTGCCGCCTGCAGGATTGAATCTGAACAGGTTGTAGTAGCCTGTCTCGACTGCCAGCTTCTCCTCATCCTGGGACTTGCCCATGCCCTTGCGGATACCGTGGTTGATGCAAGGAGCGTATGCGATGATGAGTGAAGGTCCCGGATAAGCCTCAGCCTCTGTGATCGCCTTGATGCACTGATTTCTGTCAGCACCCATGGAGATCTGAGCGACATAGACATAACCATAGCTCATAGCCATAGCTGCCAGATCCTTCTGTGTGGTCTCTTTACCAGCTGCTGCGAACTGAGCGACAGCGCCTTCAGGAGTAGCCTTGGAGGACTGTCCGCCGGTGTTGGAATAGACCTCTGTATTGACAACGAAGATGTTGACATCCTTGCCGGAAGCAAGAACATGGTCGACACCGCCGTAGCCGATATCGAATGCCCAGCCGTCACCGCCGAAGATCCACTGGCTCTTCTTGGACAGGAAGTCTTTCTGAGCGAGGATCTCTTTTGCTGCATCGGAGCCGTCAGCCTCAAGAGCTGCGATCAGCTTCTCTGTAGCCTTGCCGTTCTCAGCGCCGTTGGAGTAGGTATCCAGCCATTCCTGAGCACCCTCGCCGTTCCATGCAGCGACCTTCTCCTTCAGAGCGGGACGCAGAGCATCGTTAGCAAGGAACATACCATAACCGAACTCTGCAGCATCTTCGAACAGGGAGTTGGACCATGCCGGACCGTGACCCTTAGCGTCTACAGTGTAAGGTGTGGAAGGTGAAGAGTTACCCCAGATGGAGGTGCAGCCTGTTGCGTTAGCAACATACATTCTGTCACCGAACAGCTGAGTGATGAGCTTGATGTAAGGTGTCTCACCGCAGCCTGCGCATGCGCCTGAGAACTCAAGCAGCGGCTGTTTGAACTGAGAACCCTTGACAGTGGTCTCTTTGAACTTCGCAACGACCTCGTCCTTGATCGGAAGAGTAACGGCGTAGTTGAAAGCATCCTGCTGGTTTGCCTGAGGCATAGCCTCTGCAAGGCGAACCATGTTCAGGGCCTTGTTGCCCTTCATGCCAGGGCAGACATTTGCGCAGGATCCGCAGCCCGTGCAGTCCAGAGAAGAAACGACGACTGCGAACTTGTATCCGGGCATTCCCATCATATCCTTGACGAGTGTGCCTGCCGGAGCTGCAGCTGCCTCTTCCTCTGTCATAGCGATCGTACGGATCGCAGCGTGAGGGCAGACATAAGAGCAGAATGTGCACTGGATGCAGTTTGCTTCATCCCATACAGGAACGTTGACAGCGATACCGCGCTTCTCATAAGCGGAAGAGCCGGACGGTGTGGAGCCATCAACATAAGGAAGCAGGTCGGAGACCTTCAGGCTGTTGCCTTCCTGAGCGGAGACCTTGGACTGAATGTTGTTGACGAAATCGACAACATCCTGTCTTGTGCCGGGCTCAGCGTGAGTCATATCAAGACCCTCGTCCTCAGCATTGCCCCAGCTCTCAGGGATCTCGACTTTGTGCCAGTTCTTGGCGCCGGCGTCGATGGCCTTCCAGTTGGTCTCAACGATTTCCTGACCCTTGCGGCCATAGGTCTTCTGAGCGGCATCCTTCATCAGCTGGATCGCATGCTCCTCAGGAATGATCTTTGTGATCGTGAAGAATGCGGACTGAAGGATCGTGTTGATACGTGTCGGGCCCATGCCGGTCTCAATACCGAGCTTGACGCCGTCGATCGTATAGAAGTTGATCTTGTGGTCATACAGGAACTTCTTGACCTGTCCGGGAAGCTGCTTCTCAAGCTCTTCATCGCTCCAGGAGCAGTTCAGCAGGAAGCTGCCGCCGTCGACCAGTTCCTGAGACATGTTGAACTTGCGGATGTATGCCGGGTTGTGGCATGCAACGAAGTTCGCCTGGTGGATCAGGTAGGTGGACTTGATGGGCTTCTTACCGAAGCGGAGGTGGGACATGGTCACGCCGCCGGACTTCTTGGAATCATAGTCAAAGTAAGCCTGTGCATACATATCGGTGTTGTCGCCGATGATCTTGATGGAGTTCTTGTTTGCACCGACGGTACCGTCTGCGCCAAGGCCCCAGAATTTGCAGCACACTGTGCCTTCGGGAGTTGTGACGATCTCTTTGCCTGTAGGAAGGGAGAGATTTGTAACATCATCAACGATACCGATGGTGAATCTCTTTTTGTCCTCGTTGTCATAGACAGCGATGATCTGTGCAGGTGTGGTGTCCTTGGAACCCAGACCATAACGGCCGGAGAATACAGGAACATCATTGAACTTTGTGCCCTTGAGAGCTGCAATGACATCCAGTGCCAGAGGCTCGCCGATGGATCCGGGCTCTTTTGTTCTGTCGAGAACGGAGATCTTCTTGACTGTCTCAGGGATAGCGTCGATCAGAGCCTCTGTGCAGAAAGGTCTGTACAGGCGGACTTTGATCAGACCGACCTTGCGGCCAAGGCCATTCAGATAATCAACAGTCTCTTCAATGGTCTCGTTGACAGAGCCCATTGCGATGATGACCTGCTCAGCATCCGGAGCGCCATAGTAATTGAACAGTTTGTAATCTGTACCGATCTTCTCATTGACCTTGTCCATGTACTTCTGGACGATAGCCGGCATCTCATCGTAAACAGTGTTGCAGGCTTCTCTTGCGGTAAAGAAGATATCCGGGTTCTGAGCGGAACCCATCTGACGGGGATGATTCGGATTCAGAGCGTTCTTGCGGAACTCGTCGACCTTCTCAAGATCGATCAGGTCCTTGAGGTCCTCATAATCCCAAGCCTGGATCTTCTGAATCTCGTGGGATGT
>JAFTFD010000267.1 GCA_017449745.1 Lachnospiraceae bacterium | reverse complement strand
TTATAAGACCATCCATTTTGACCATCAGTAGTCCTCCAATATGATCTCTAAGATCTCCATGATCTCATCCTTGGTGAAGCCGACTGCGCTTGCTTTCTGAACGGCAGCGGCAAAGGCATCCTCCACCGTCTTTTTTCTTGCTTCCAGAGCGAGCTGCCTGTCAGCAGCAGCGACATAGGTACCTTTTCCGTGTACAGTGACGACAAATCCCTCTTCCTCCAGCCGGTCATAGGCTTTCTTTACAGTCAGCGCACTTATTCTGAGCTCGCCGGAAAGTGTCCTGACAGAAGGCAGGGCATCGTTCTCCGAGAGTCCGCCGCTGAGGATCTCGCTTTTGATCTGATCCACCAGCTGTTCATAAATAGGTACCATAGACTGGTTGTTCAAAATGATATGCATATCTGTCTCCTCCGTAAACAGCATATAACAGTATAAAACAGTTGTCAACTGTTTTATGGTGTTTATCGAAAGAAATATTACTGATGCGGATGAATTATAGCCTGCTGGAGTTTCAGCTAATAATTTTTCTGGAAAGAGGGCTTTTTTATCGCTTACATCGGGCTCAAAAACGCCGGCCTGATCATAAGTGACGAAGCCACACTTACCGCGCTGAACCCGGTATGGTATAAGGGAGCTCCCGGCCTTGCACTGGCGGGCCTTATTATTACCGGAATACTATTGGCGAGAAATGTCAAAGGCGCCTTAGCATGATCTGGACAGGAAACCAGAAAAGATCATCTGAAAATCATAAATTAAGGGATTGCAGCCGTAAGCAAGGCAGAACCCTCATCATTTTCAAAAAGATTAAGCAAATCTTAATAGTTCTGATGCTTTTATCTTAAGGCCTGTTCTTATACAATTTCTATAAAGTTGATCAACTGGAACATAATTAAGCACCCAAAGCACCCAATATGTGTCCCAGCATAATAACAGAGTTTGATAAAGAAAGTGGAAGCTTATGTATAACATACTGGTCTGTGATGATGAAATGGATATTGTTTCTGCCCTTGAGATCTACCTTACCGGTGAAGGGTATCATGTCTTTACATGCAGCAACGGCTCCGATGCTGTTGAGATCCTGCACAAGGAAGACATCCAGCTGATCCTGCTGGATATTATGATGCCTGTCATGGACGGCCTTAAGACGATCGGAGAGATCAGGAAGTTTTCCAATGTCCCCGTGATCTTCCTGTCGGCAAAAAGTGAAGATACGGACAAGATTCTGGGGCTGAATCTCGGGGCGGATGATTACATCACAAAGCCTTTTAATCCGGTAGAACTCCAGGCGAGAGTACGGTCCCATATCAGGCGTTATGTCCAGCTGGGAAGCGTTCCCGACGCCGGTTCCGATTCCCAGTCCCATTATGTGTGCGGAGGGATCGAAATGGATGACAGGGCAAAAACCGTGACGCTTGACGGAGAGCCGGTTCAGTTGACGAAAACAGAGTATGAGATCCTCAAGCTTTTCCTGATGAATACCGGGGTCGTCATGTCTCCCAGGGAGATCTATGCAAAAGTCTGGAAGGAAAATATCACGGGGCCGGAAAATACAGTCATAGTTCATATCCGTCATCTGAGGGAAAAATTAGAGTATGACCCTTCCAATCCGCGGTATCTTAAAGTCGTCTGGGGACACGGTTACATCATGGAAAAGAATTGCTGAAAAATACAGAGGGCAACGAAGATGAAAACCAATATTACTAATAAGATTCAAATTACAGGAAAAGAATTTTCAAAGGGAAACCTTTCAAATAGATCGATTATGATCCTGTTAAACCTGACGGCCGGTACGGCCGCAGGAGTTTCCTGGGCAGTGTTTGACCAGGTCTCTGCTTTCTGGCGGTTTCTGGTTAACAGCCGCGGCATTGCATTTGTGGTGTTCCTGGCTGCCTTTGCTGTATACCTGTGGACATTCTATAAATTGATCAGGAACGAGGACTCTTCCCTCAGAAAGATCGATAAAGTACCGTTTGAATTGCTGGCTGGATGCGGTCTGTTAGCTGTTTTTGCTGACTTTGTGTTCTTTGGCCGCTACCTGATGTACTCCATATATAACCAGGCAGGAAGGAGATTTATTTTGACGATCGGGGGCATCGTGATCCTGCTCATCGTTCTGCAGATAGTCCTGAGTACGGGAAGGCGTATAAAAAGCGGACAATTTGCCCGGTATACACTTTTTGGGAGATACGGGAGATCTTTTGGCGGCAGGTGGAAGAAAATAACGGATTCTTTCATGGCAAG
This sequence comes from Lachnospiraceae bacterium, assembly GCA_017449745.1. Taxonomy (GTDB): domain Bacteria; phylum Bacillota; class Clostridia; order Lachnospirales; family Lachnospiraceae; genus CAG-791. The sequence continues at coordinate 1,511 of JAFTFD010000267.1, read as the reverse complement.
GACCACCTTCATGGGCAGAATGAACCTCCTGCTTGCTGTCATTTTTGTCCTGCAGATGCTGCTGCTTATGCTGCTGAATGTGAGCAGGTTTCATGTTCTGGTGTTTATGGTTTACAAGATCCCGGAAACGATCCTTGCATACTGGGGGTTCCGGCAGCTGGACAGAATCCGCAGGGGAACAGAGCGGCTCGCGGCAGGGAATCTCTCAGAGCCGATTTCAACAAAATATATGTATCGCAGTCTTCGGGATCAGGCTGTTACCCTGAACAGCATAGGAGAAGGCCTGTCTGCAGCCGTCGACCAGGCGGTCAAAAGCGAGCGGATGAGGACAGAGCTGATCACGAATGTGTCCCATGATATCAAAACACCGCTGACCAGCATCATTAATTATGTGGATCTGATGGACAAAGAGGAGATCCGGGAGGAGAAAGTCCGGGAGTACCTTGAGGTACTAAAGCGCCAGTCCGGGAAGCTCAAAAAACTGGTCGAGGACCTTGTGGAAGCCTCCAAGGCTGCAACAGGCAACATTGAGATGCACCCTGAAAAATGTGACCTTAAGATCATCCTGAACCAGGCAGCGGGAGAGTTTTCCGACAGGATGAAGGCCAGGGATCTTGCGCTGGTCTATACGGCTGATGAGGCCCCTCTGTATGTAAATGCTGACGGCAGATACCTGTGGCGCGTCTTTGACAACCTGCTTGACAACATCTGTAAATACGCCATGCCCGGCTCAAGAGTTTATCTTGATATCAAGAGTAACAAAGATGAAAGAGGTTACAAAGATAACAAAGACAGCAAAGATGAAAAAAGTTACAAAGATAATAAAGACAGCAAAGATAACAAAGAAATGGTCACCGTTGAAATAAAAAACATGTCCGAGCAGCGGCTGAATATCAGTGCAGATGAACTGATGGAGAGATTTATCAGAGGCGACGCTTCCAGAAACACGGAGGGGAGAGGCCTGGGACTTTCGATCGCGGATTCACTGATGCAGCTAATGGGAGGGGAACTGGAGATCTCAGTGGACGGAGATCTGTTCAAGGCAGCTGTGAGCATCCCGCCGGCAATTGAAAAATAACTATCAAGAAAGCTCTCTTTATTCATCGTAACTGCGGCAGAAATATGCTACAATAAGTATATTGCCGCAGCTTTTGATGTTCAGTATGCCAGCTGAGCGCACCTGTTAAGTGGTGCGATGCGTTAGAAGCAGACGCGGCTAAGCGGAGGCAGAAATGCATTCGATAAACGATCATTAAGGAGGCGGGCATAAATGAAAGATAAGCTGAAAAAACTTGGGGTCATAGCTGCGTTTATCGTGGCATTTGGAATAGCAATATTTTTCCATGTGACTCAGAGCGGAAATGTTGACGATGAGGCGGTCGCCAGAACAGAAGCAGAGGAAGGCGATGTCCATTACTTCGATGACGAAGCGGTGGCTTTGGCGGGTGAGCCCGGTGCCTCGCCTCTTATGAACGAAGCGGTTGCCACGCTTGCCCTTGTCAATGCACACA
>JAFTFD010000266.1 GCA_017449745.1 Lachnospiraceae bacterium | reverse complement strand
TGGGACAAAGGGTCTGTCACTTCTGTCCCATTTCAATACACTGAAAACAGAAGTTTGCCGTAGCTCGGGAACGGCCAGCATGTTTCGCTGGTCAGCATTTCCGCTTCATCGACATATTTTCTCAGCGCTTCCATCTTGGGAAGAACGTCATCCCTGACCGCTTCTGAAGTCTTAATGATATCTGTGTAGCCTTTGAGTTCTTCCAGTGCACCTTCCAGGTCTTCCACGCGCTCGAGGATGTAATCGGTCAGTTCGGAGAGTCTCTCCATGGTGGAGATCTCATAGTTGCACTTTACGTGGTCGCTTACGGATTTCATCAGGGAGGTAGCCTGCGCCAGGCTGAAGAGATAGCCTTCGATCGCGGGCAGATAGTTCTTGCGGACCATATCTACCATGGTATGCCCTTCGATGTTGACGCTCTTGCAGTAGTTCTCCAGCATGATCTCGCATCTGGAATGGAGTTCTGACTCCGTGAACACCTTGTGGCTCATCAGCATTTCCATATTCTGAGGATCCAGCAGATGCGGCATTGCATCCGCAGTGGTCTTCAGGTTGGACAGGCCTCTGACCTTGGTCGCTTCCTCTACCCATTCCTGGCCGTAGCCGTTGCCGTTAAAGAGGATACGCTCATGTTTTTTGATCACTTCCTTGATCAGGTCATGCAGGTCTGCCTCAAAGTCCTTTGCAGTCTCCAGTCTGTCTGCATACTGCTTCAGGCTCTCCGCGACCGCGGCGTTCAGCATTATGTTACAGCAGGCAATGCTGTTTGAGGAGCCAAGAGAGCGGAATTCAAACTTGTTTCCGGTAAACGCAAACGGGGATGTACGGTTTCTGTCCGTCGTATCTCTGGAGAATCTCGGCAGTGTGCTGACGCCGAGCTTCATGATGACCTTCTCCTTGCCCTCATACGGGGAATCGGTCTTGATTGCATCCAGGATCGCAGTGAGTTCTTCGCCAAGGAACACGGAGATGATCGCCGGCGGAGCCTCGTTCGCCCCCAGTCTGTGATCGTTTCCTGCTGTTGCCACGGAAAGTCTTAACAGATCCTGATAATCATCTACAGCCTGGATAACAGCGCAGAGGAACAGAAGGAACTGCGCGTTCTCATAAGGCGTCTCTCCAGGAGAGAGAAGGTTCATGCCGGTATCCGTTGCCATGGACCAGTTGTTGTGCTTGCCGGATCCGTTTACGCCCGCAAACGGCTTCTCGTGAAGGAGGCAGACCATGCCGTGCTTTCTCGCCACCTTCTGCATGATCTCCATGGTCAGCTGGTTGTTATCCGTGGCCACGTTCGTTGTTGAATAGATCGGAGCCAGTTCGTGCTGCGCGGGAGCCACCTCATTATGCTCTGTTTTTGCTAAAATACCCAGCTTCCACAGCTCACTGTTGAGGTCTTCCATGAAGGCGCTGACTCTGGGCTTGATCACGCCAAAATAGTGATCGTCCAGTTCCTGCCCCTTAGGCGGCATTGCGCCGAACAGTGTCCTTCCGGTATAGACCAGATCCGGCCTCTTCTCGAACATCTCCTTGTCGATCAGGAAATATTCCTGCTCCGGGCCGACGCTCGTGCGCACATATTTAACTTCTTTGCCGAAAAGCTTCAGGATCCTCTTGGCCTGCCTGTTGAGCGCTTCCATAGATCTTAAGAGCGGCGTCTTCTTGTCCAGCGCGTCTCCTGAATAGGAGCAAAATGCCGTCGGAATGCAGAGGGTGTGATCCTTAATGAACGCATAAGAGGTGGGATCCCATGCTGTGTACCCTCTCGCCTCAAAGGTAGCTCTTAGTCCTCCAGAAGGGAAAGACGAGGCATCCGGCTCGCCCTTGATCAGCTCCTTGCCGGAAAACTCCATGATCACGCCTCCATCCGGGGAAGGAGTAATAAAACTGTCATGTTTTTCCGCCGTCACACCCGTCAGAGGCTGGAACCAGTGCGTGAAATGTGTCGCGCCGTGCTCGACTGCCCAGTCACGCATCTCTGAAGCGACCGCCTCAGCCACGCTCTCGTCCAGACGCTCATTTTCATCGATCGTCTTTCTCAGGGAATTATAGACATCAGCAGACAGCCTTGCGCGCATCACTCTGTCATCAAATACCATCGATCCGAAAATCTCAGGAACACTCTGTTTTTCCATAGTATCAGCCTCCTTGATCAAATATGCGAAAAGGCGCCTTGGAGTACTCTCCAAGACGCCTTTGTCTTTACAGTTGCTAATCATACAACCGGTATCTTCTATTGTCAACATATTTTGTGAATAATTTATTGCGTATTATATCAATAACATATGAGCACCATACATAAATCATATCCTGCTGCATCTCCAGCAGATGCCTGTCGCGGTTTTCTTTTGATACGCCCTCACGCCTCACTCCCCGCTGGCCCCATAGTTGGACAGCACCCTTGCGGAAGGATCATTGACATCGCACCCCTCCCAGCTGCGGTTCGGCATCCAGAAGTCGACGACCATCTGGGACTGCCCCGGGTAGTATTTTTCAAAAATATCGCGGTACAGCAGCGACTCCTTTGTGAATGGCTTCGCGTGTGTATACTTTTTGACGCCTTCTTCGAATTCGGCATCGGTATAACAGGATTCCGCATACTCAGCCAGGTCATCCTTGAGGGAATGTCCGACCGCATCGGAGAAGGCTGCCTTTTCTCTCCAGAGGATACTCTCGGGAATCAGGGCGTCTTTTTCAAAGGCATGGCGCAGAAGGTATTTCCCCTTGCCGTATCTGTTCAGTTTTTTCTCCGGATCAATGGACATGCAGTATTCGACAAAATACAGGTCGCCGAACGGGACACGGGCTTCCAGGGAGTTCACGCTGATGCAGCGGTCGGCTCGCAGGACGTCATACATATGCAGCTCCCGGATCCTTTTTTCCGCCTCTTTCTGGAATTCCTCTGCATCCGGTGCGAAATCCGTGTATTTGTATCCGAAGATCTCGTCTGAGATCTCACCGGTCATGATCACACGGATGTCCGATGTCTCATGGATCGCCTTGCAGACCAGATACATGCCGATCGAGGCGCGGATCGTCGTGATATCATAAGTGCCAAGCTCCTTGACCACGGGTTCCAATACGCCGATAACGTCGTCCTTCGTGATGATCACTTCATGATGGTTGGAGTGGATATAGTCTGCCACTTCCCTTGCATATTTTAAATCGATGGCGTCGATATCCATGCCGATTGCCCATGTCTCCAGCGGTTTTGCAGACTCCTTTGCCGCTATCCCGCAGACAAGAGAGGAATCCAGTCCTCCGGAGAGAAGGAAGCCGACGGGCGTGTCGGAGTCCAGTCTCTTTCTGACGCCGCTGATGAGGCGGTCATGAATGTTTACAGCCACCTGATCCATTGTGTCATAGAGGTACTGGCTGACCTCTGACATATCGCGGTATTTTACGAATTTTCCATCTGCAAAATAGTGACCGGGCGGGAACGGAAGGATCTCATCCACCAGCATGACGATGTTCTTCGGCTCAGAAGCAAACACATAGGTTCCGTCTTTGCGAATGCCATAGTACAGAGGGCGGATCCCGATCGGATCTCTTGCCGCAATGTACTGTTCTTTTGCGACGTCATACAGGACGAGGGCATACTCCGCATCCAGCATCCGGAACATCTCCGTGCCGTATTCGCAGTAAAGGGCGGGAAGGATCTCACAATCGGAGTCACTGATAAAGGTATATCCTTTAGACTGCAGTTCTTCCTTGATCGGCCGGAATCCATATATCTCGCCATTGCATACAAGAGCGATCTGAGTTCCCTCTGGCATCGGAATCACCTCTTCCTCACGCCCGCAGCCTCTTTCCGCCAGGGAAACAGTTTTCCTGTTTTTATAGAGGAACGGCTGCATCCCTTCCGCTGTCAATCCCATAATAGAGAGCCGGTTGAATCCGAGGTAACCATTCCCAGTATTCAGGATCCTGCTCGCATCAGGGCCGCGCGACTGTGTATGAGACAGCGCTTCCCTGATTTCGTCAAACTCTGCTTCTGCTCCGCAATAACCTAAAATAGAACACATGATGATTACCTCCTGATTGTCTGGAATGAAAAAGACAAAGGCGCCCTGGAGTGATCTCCAAGACGCCTTTGTCTCTATGGGAAGATATTTTAATCTTCCAATTCACGACTGTCAATATTTTCTATTTGGCTCGAAGGTACATTTTCTATTTTCTACTTGCCTTACAGGCATCCGAATCCGATCATCGCTTCCCGGAGTGCCTTCTGATGTTCCTCTGTCATCTCTGTCAGAGGGAGTCTGGGCTTGCCGACCTTAAAGCCCTGCATGTTCAGCGCAGCCTTCACAGGGATCGGGTTGACCTCGATGAACAGCTGCCTGATGAGAGGCAGCGCTTCGAGCTGCAGCTTTCTTGCGCTCTCATAATCTCCGTCCAGGCAGTACTGGACCATGTCATGTGTTTTGCGCGGCGCGACATTAGAAAGAACAGAGATCACGCCTACTCCGCCGAGGGAACAGACCGGAACGATCTGGTCATCGTTGCCGGAATAAATATCCAGCCTGCCGTCCGTCAGCTCCGCGAGCTTCGCCACCTGGCTGATGTTGCCGCTGGCCTCTTTGCAGGCTGCGATCTTGGGCTCATCCTTAGCGAGCCTTGCCAGAGTCTCCGGCAAAATATTCGTTCCCGTTCTGGACGGTACGTTGTAGATAATACAGGGCAGGTCCGTTGCATCGGCGATCTTCCTGTAGTGCGCATAGAGGCCGTCCTGCGTCGCCTTGTTGTAATACGGTGTAACCAGCAGCAGGCCGTCCGCCCCATGTTTTTTTGCCTCGATCGACATCATGACGGCATGTGCTGTATTGTTGGACCCTGTGCCGGCGATGATCGGAACTCTCCCTTTTGCCGCCGCCACCGCGACCCGGATCGCCTCCAGGTGCTCATCATCATCCAGTGTAGGTGCCTCACCGCTCGTCCCGCAAACGATCAGGGCATCCGTACCCTTGCGGATCTGGTCGTCGACCAGTTCTTCGAGTACTTCATAATTGACGGATCCGTCCTCATGCATCGGTGTCACCAGCGCGACCCCGGCTCCTTTAAAAATCGACATAGACTTCTCCTTTCCTGCAGACCGCTGAAAACCCCGTTTATATTCACAGTCTGATACTCCGAAATTACTGCAGCAGCAAATGCTGCTCTTTACATCGTAGCATCATCACACTGTGTTCGCAAGCTAAAGGGGAGCCACCAGGAAGCGCTGTTTCTGATCTTCCCCCAATGCGTCATAACTGTATAGATGTTCCCGTCCTATTTTGGAAAAATAATGAGGCGGGATGCGAAGGTATAAACAAAAGATTCAGCACCCTTTTCGCCCGCTTTTATGATCATCAATAGAGCAGGCGTTGGGAGATCCGTATTCGATCAGCCCTGCATCGGCGGGATCTATGGAGATCCTGCCGTCCTCAAAAACAAAGGCAGGTATTCCGACATCTCCGATCTCCTTGCAGTGGTCAAAAACGGGGCTCTTGTCACGAAGCCTGGTAAAGGCACTCATATTGCGGATATTTTCGCCGATATTAATGTATTGAAACTCGTCTTCGCGTCCCGCGATCTGTTCATGAACATAATCACAATAAGGGCATGTAGGCATTCCGTAGATCTTGATCATAATTAGAGTTCCTCCTTCATCCTGTTCAAAATATTTTTTGGATTCTGAATGACTGCTTTACCGTTATTCTATCACAAAGACAACCGGGGGATACATCCGCTCTGTCCTGCGTCTTTTGCTTTTGATACACTATGTGATATAATTTGTTAGCATGTTCAAACAAGAACGACAGGAAAGAGATTATGCCGGCACAAAAATACACACAGATCTATCTGGACCTGAAAGAGAAAATTGAAGACGGAACATATCCGGAACAGGGCTACCTCCCCTCGGAATACACGCTCATCGAGCAGTACGGCTGCTCCAGAAACACAGTCAGGCGCGCGATCAGCCAGCTGGCGGATGAGGCTTATGTACAGAGCATCCACGGAAAGGGAGTCATCGTGATCTATCACCAGACTCCCAAAAACGAGTTCTCGCTCGGCGGGATCGAAAGCCTGAAAGAAGCTGCCAGAAGGAATAACAGGAGCTATAAGACAAAGGTCATTCAATTTACCGAGTTTGTCGTAGACGAGTATCTGCATCGCAAGACCGGATTCGCGATCGGCGAAGAAGTGATCTATGTACAGAGAGTGCGGTATTTTGACGATATTGCGGAGATCCTGGACAATAACTGGCTGCTCAAAAGAATAGTGAGGGGGCTGACTCCCGAGATCTGCGAGGACTCCGTATACGAATATATGGAGCAGCAGCTCGGAGAGGCGATCGTTACGACCAAGCGCCGGATGTCGGTCGAACATGCCACTGAGATCGACGAAAAATATCTGGACCTTGGCGAGTATAACTGCCTGGCGGTCATAACCTCACAGACATATAACGGCGACGGCGTCATGTTCGAATATACGCAGTCGAGGCACAGGCCTGACAAGTTCGTGTTCTATACGCAGGCGCAGCGGACCGTAAGATAACCGGCGGCTATAACAGGATGATGGAGAAAAAGAGTGCAGCTGATGCGCTTTTTTTTGTGGCTCCTTATGCAGATCCGGCCGGGTCTGCCGGAAAACCCCTTCTGCGGCAGCCGCAAAATAATTTATGAAATGGCTATTGACATACTTGTTTAAACAAGCTATAGTGTATTCAGCAAGATACTTGTTTAAACAAGATGGGGCCCAAACCAAAACTGACAATTCGATCAGACAGAAGGCTGACAGATTTATGATCCGCTGGCTGGTATTCCAACCGGCCAGATCCAATCCCCAAAAGGGAAATCAAGGAGGAAAGAATGGGCAAGTTTACGGAAGATTCAAAGGCGCTGCTGAAGGCGATCGGCGGTTCCGGCAACATCGGAGCAGTGTCACATTGCATTACGAGAATGCGCTTTGTACTCAATGACCCCAAGATCGCAGACATCAAGGCGATCGAAGCGATCCCCTGCGTGAAGGGAACCTTCACCCAGGCCGGCCAGTTCCAGGTCATCATCGGCAACGAAGTGGCAGATTTCTATAACGATTTTACGGCAGTGTCCGGTGTCTCCGGCGTCTCCAAGGCCGAGGTCAAGGCTGCCTCCAAGCAGAACCAGAATCCGATTCAAAAGGCAATGACATCGATCGCAGAGATCTTTGCGCCGATCATTCCGGCTATCGTCGTTGGCGGTCTTATCCTCGGTTTCAGAAATGTCATTGATTCCCTGTATATTTTCAACGGTGACACACTCGTAGCACAGAGCCAGTTCTGGGCTGGCGTCGACCACTTCCTGTGGCTGATCGGCGAAGCGGTTTTCCACCTCGGAATCCCGGTCGGTATCTGCTGGTCCGTCATGAAGAAGATGGGCGGAACAGAAATACTCGGTATCGTTCTCGGTCTTACCCTGGTCTCTTCCCAGCTGCTCAACGCATACGCCGTTGCAGGAACTGCTGCTGCAGATATTCCGAAGTGGAATTTCGGCTTTACCCAGGTAAACATGATCGGTTATCAGGCGCAGGTCATCCCTGCCATCCTGGCCGCCTTTACGCTGGCTTATCTGGAAAGGCTCTTTAAGAAGATCACTCCGAAACTGGTCTCCATGATCGTGGTCCCGTTCTGCTCGCTGCTCCTGGCAGTTATCGCAGCGCACTTCATTCTCGGCCCGATCGGCTGGAAGATCGGTTCCGTGATCTCCGCAGCAGTTTACGCCGGAATTTCAGGACGCTTCCGTGTCCTCTTCGGGGCAGTGTTCGGTTTCTTCTATGCTCCGCTGGTCATCACAGGACTTCATCACATGTCCAACGCGATCGACCTGCAGCTGATCTCTGACTTCGGCGGCACGATGCTGTGGCCCATGATCGCCCTCTCCAACATCGCACAGGGCAGCGCGGTCCTCGGAATGATCCTTCTCCAGAAAAAAGACTCAAAGGCCCAGGAGCTCAATATTCCTTCCTGCATCTCCTGCTACCTCGGCGTCACAGAGCCCGCTATGTTCGGTGTCAACCTCAAGTATGTGTTCCCTTTCCTCAGCGGCATGATCGGCTCCTGTATCGCAGCTATCGTATGTACGGCAACGTCCACGACCGCTTCCGCGATCGGTGTCGGCGGAATCCCCGGGATCCTTTCCATCCAACCTCAGTATATGGGCGCCTTCGCAGTCTGCATGCTGATTTCGATCTGTGTGCCCGCAGGCCTCACCTACTTCCTGGGTAAGAGAAGAGGCATCGGCGCTCCCGAGACAGCTGACAATACACCCGACCTTCCCGCAGCAGAGGAAAATGAAGCATTCAGCTCCATCGCAGCAGGTGCTGCAAGAGAGCACAAGCCCGCAGACCTTACCGCTTTTCTTTCCGGTGAGACCGTTGCGATCGAAGATGTTCCGGACCAGGTCTTCTCCACCAAAACACTTGGCGACGGAATGGCGATCAGGCCCACAGATACTGTCCTTGTTGCACCCGCGGACGGCACGGTAACCGTGACCATGGACGGCAGCAACCACGCTGTAGGACTTACACTCGGAAATAACGTGGAGATCCTTCTCCATATCGGACTTGACACTGTTGATATGAACGGCGACGGATTTGTGAGCCATGTCAAAATGGGCGATAAGGTCAAGGCCGGTGACAAGCTGATCACCTTTGATCCCCGGAAGATCGAAGCAGCTGGCCACGACACCATCACCATGCTGGTGATCACAGACCCTGCCGGATTTGACGGGATCCATTTTGAGACAGGCAAAAAGGTCAGGGCAGGACAGGATATAGTAGCAGAAGTTCACTGATCTGTGTCAAAATAAAGACAGAACTGCCGCCATCAGGAGGCCGCCTGCATAGCGGACGGCTTCCGATTTTCCATATAGAAGGGCCGTAAGGAAATGAACGATTTTAAGAAAAGTACTATTTACCAGATCTATATTAAATCATTCAAGGATTCAAATGCGGACGGGATCGGCGATCTGAACGGCATACGGTCGGAGCTTGGCTACCTTAAAGACCTGGGGATCGACTATATATGGATCACGCCCTGCTTCAGATCTCCTATGAATGACAACGGTTACGATGTGGCAGACTACTATTCCATCAATCCGATTTTCGGGACCATGGAGGATGCGGAGAGCCTGATCCGGGAAGCGCGCGGGATGGGGATCGGCGTAATGTTTGACATGGTCTTCAACCATACTTCGACAGAGCACGAGTGGTTCCGGAAAGCGCTGGCGGGCGATCCCGAATACATGGATTACTATATTTTCAAAGACGGACCGGCCGAAACGCCTCCCACCAACTGGGTGTCCAAATTCGGCGGCAGCGCCTGGGAATACGTTCCCCATCTCGGGAAATGGTATCTTCATCTTTTTGATGTGACCCAGGCGGACCTCAACTGGGACAACCCCAGGGTCCGGGAAGAGCTGAAAAAAGTCATCCTGTTCTGGAAAGCAAAAGGGCTCAACGGTTTCAGGTTTGATGTCGTCAATCTCATCTCCAAACCTGCCGTCTTCGAGGATGACTTTATCGGAGACGGACGCCGTTTCTACTCAGACGGTCCTCATGTCCACGAATACCTCAAGGAACTTGTCCGGGACACGGGTATCGAAGATATGGTCACGGTGGGTGAAATGTCCTCCACCTCGCTGGATAACTGCGTCAGGTATACCAATCCCGCGGAGCGTGAGCTGTCCATGGTCTTCAGCTTCCACCATCTGAAGGTGGATTACAAGGACGGTTTCAAGTGGGCCCTTAAACCTGCGGATCTTTCCGAACTGCGCAGGCTCTTTAAGGACTGGCAGGAGCAGATGCAGGAAAAGGGAGGATGGAATGCGACTTTCTTCTGTAATCACGACCAGCCCCGGACAGTCTCCCGGTTCGGCGATGACAGGAACTACTGGAAAGAATCTGCCAAAATGCTCGCGACCCTGACCCACATGATGAGGGGCACTCCTTACGTCTACCAGGGCGAGGAGATCGGCATGACCAACGTCGACTACTCTTCCATCGACCAGTACCGCGACGTTGAGAGCCTCAATTATTATCAGATCCTGCTGGACGAGGGCAAGAGCAGGGAAGAGGCGCTCCATATCATCCACGAGCGCTCCCGGGATAACGGCAGGACGCCGATGCAATGGACCGGCGGCGAAAATGGCGGCTTCACATCGGGCACACCCTGGATCGGTGTCCCGGCCAACCACACCTTCATTAATGTCGAAGCGGAAGAGAACGATGCGGATTCCATTCTCGCATACTATAAAAAACTGATCGCGCTGCGCAAGGAATATCCCGTTATCGCGGAAGGAACCATCCGGTTCCTGGATGCGGGAACGGATGAAATCATTGCCTACGAGCGCGAATACAAAGGCAGCCGGCTGATCGTGATCTGCAACATGACAGCGCAAAGCCTTGACGCCTCCGGGATCGGGATTCCCTCTAATGCACAGATACTGATCAGCAACAGCTGCGAAAAAACGGATATTGGCAGGCTCAAGCCCTACGAGACTGCTGTGTACCTTACCGTGTGACGGAGAAGATCCAGCTCAAACATGTGTGAGCCGTTCCGCACTGTATAGTGTTCCCCGCCCGGCATGGTCACTTCACATTCAGTACCAGCGGGGACTGTCACCTTTAAGACAAAACTATCTTCTGTGCGGTCCCAGCGCACTTTGATCAGGCCGAAGGGACTGTGATGCTCACACTCCGCCCAGGCCAGGTCACCGCCGGGAACAGGTTTGACGGCAAATCTGCGATATCCGGCATCCAGCATATCCAGTCCGCAGATGCGGCGATAGAAGAAGCCTCCCACAGATCCGTAAGCATAATGGTTCAGGGAGGCTTCTTTAATGCTGCCATCTTCCTGAACAGCGCCCCACTGTTCCCACAGGGTCGTGGCTCCGTGGCGGACCTGATACAGCCAGGAGGGATCAGTGTCTTTCAGCAGGAGCTTGTAAGCCTCATCACTGCATCCGTTATCCGCAAGGGCAAAGAGCAGGAACGGTGTCGCCGTAAAGCCGGTGCTCAGATTACCCCCGTTCTCCCGGATCAGTGCCTTGAGGCGCTCCGCCATAACAGGGCGCTCGTTTTCCTCTGCCAGGCCGAAGGCCAGCGCCAACACATAGGCTGTCTGGAACTCTTCCTTCAGGCGTCCCTTTCCGTCTGTGAAGGCCTTGCGGAAAGCGCGCCGGATCTTATCAGCCTGCTCCAGATAGCGCCGGCTGTCTTCCTTCTTTTCCAGGATCCCGGCGATCTGCGCCATGATCCTGCTGGAATAATAGAAATACGCAGTTCCCACCCAGGGTCCTTTTTTAAGCCAGTCCGGAACGGATCCGTACGGGGCGCACCAGTCTCCGAACTGGAAAGGGAGCTTCAGGATATAGGCGGAGCCATAGATTGGCAGGGAGAGAGCTGCCCAGCGTTTTACATCCGCCAGATATTTTTTCATACTGGGATACTGTCGGCGCAGAATGCTCTTATCCCCGTTGGCCTGGTACAGCGCCCACGGGACCAGAATGCTGCAGTCGCCCCAGCAGGACGTCGTCATCGTCGGCGTCACGCCTTTTCTGGCCGGAATGACAAACGGGATCGCTCCGGTCCCTGTCTGCTCTGTCGTCAGATCCCTGAGCCATTTTTCCAGAAACAGGCTCATGTCAAAATTGAAGCAGGCTGTTGGCGAGAACAGGGCGATGTCGCCTGTCCAGCCCTGCCGCTCGTCTCTTTGCGGGCAATCGGTGGGGATATCCACAAAATTATCTTTTCCGCTCCATACAAGATTGCTCTGCAGCTGGTTCAGATCCTCATTGGAGCACCGGAAGGAGCCTATATTTTCAAGCGCGGAATACACGGCGATCGCTTTAACGTCGATCTCCTCTTTTTTTGCCCCTCTGATCCCGATATACCGGAATCCCATATAAGTAAATCGGGGAGAGTACTCCTGCTCTCCGTCCCGGCAGATATAGCGGACCATCTGTTTGGCGCTGCGCAGATTCTGTACATACAGCTTCCCGTGCTCGAGCGCTTCCGCATGGCGGATGACGATCTCCTGCCCTTCCTTTCCACGGATCTGCATGGCGACCACACCGGCGATATTCTGGCCGAAATCAACGATCAGCTCGCCATCGGGACCCTCCTGCCATCCGACCGGCGTGAGGATCTCATGCGCCGTGACAGGGCAGCCGCAGCGGACAGTGATCTCCGGGTAAACCTTGGTTTTCTGAACTGCCGCGGGATACCAGATGAGATCTTCCGGTTTTTTCCTGGCATCATAAACCTCGCCGTCGTAAAAATCAGCGAAGCGCAAAGGGCCGTCTGACGTCACTTCAAAGCTCGGATCCGTTCCGAAGATCTCTGTCTCCCCATCAGAATAGATAAGATGAAATTCTCCAAGAAGCGCAGGGCGCTCCGCCGTCTGGAGGGAGACCGACTTGTTGGTGTTATCCACATGCGTTGTCCTGCCGCAGGCCCATCCGGCTGCGACGACCGCCGCCAGCTCGTGGTCTCCTTCCGCCAGGCCGCGCACCGTATGGACGGTGTACTGCAGATCCGCTTCATAGTTGGTGAACCCCGGCGCAAAATAGTCGTTATTGATCCTGCTGCCATCGAGATACAGATCAAATATTCCTAAAGCCGTCGCAAAAATACGCAGCTCCCGGCACTCCCTCTGTACGTGGAAACGCCTGCGGAAGATTGTCGGCGCCGGAGATTCCGGGCTTTTTACGCGATTCCTCTCATCACCGATCCAGTCGCCCTTCCATGGCATTCCCATTCGGCCGGTCTGAAAAACGGTCTCTGCCGCAGCGGTTTCACCGCGATCGTCCTGCGCCTCGACCCTGACCCTGTATTCCGTCAGCGGCTCTAAGGCCGGCCCATCGTACTGAATATTTAAGGGATCCGTGACCTCGCATTTCCAGTCGCCTGCCTGAATACTGGCAGACCGCAGGGCAAAATCTCCCCGGTCACTGTTCAGCCAGAAAGTGAACCGGGGATCTGGCCTATCCGTAATGACAGGGTTCTCCCTGTTGCTGATCTGATGCTCAACGCGGATATCCTGAATACTGAACATACTTGCCTCCAAAATAAGCAAGCCGGAGACAGGGGGGGGAGACAGGGGACGGTTCTGTGTCTCCTGTGTATAAAAGCATCAATGATGATTCAGAAGAATGCCGGAGACAAAGAACCGTCCCCTGTCTCCCCCCGTGGAACCTGCCCCCATCGAATCCAATCTGTTATTTCCCTGCGTGTCTTGCAGCGACTTCTTCGCGCATCTTCGGCAGTTTCTCCTCGAGGTCAAATCCGCGGAAGATGAAGTACATCAGCAGGTTGATGACGACCGGGAAATAATTGGAGAATCCGTAAATGGACATCCTCATCGAAGGGCTTGCGACTGCCAGTGTGGCATCGTAGGAGCCGATGATCAGGAACAGGCTCAGCAGGAGGGAACCCAGGCCGCTGCCGACTTTGTTGCCGAATCCGATCGCGCCGCCGGACATTGCGACGAGCTTCTTGTCATATTTCCATTCGTTGTAATCCACGGCCATAGCGGTCAGGACGCCGTAGAGGCACATAAGGGGGATCTGGATAAAGCTGCCCAGAAGGCTGGTGACAACATACATGATGAAGTTTGCGGGAGCAAGGCAGCGGATACCGGCTGCGATCGCTGCGCCGAGGCACCCCATGGATACCGTGCGGGTGACACCGAGTTTGTTGATGATCGGCTTGGAAAGGACAAATCCGAGGATCGTTGCGATGAGTCCCGCGCCTCCGATCATGGCTACGAGGTTGTCGTTGCCGAAGATCCATTTGCAGTAGTAAGTTCCTGCGGAAGCTGTAATCGCGTTCGTAATAGCAGTGATCAGGTTGAACAGCAGGACGATCACCCAGTACTTGTTCCTGATCAGCATGTTCATGGCAGGAGCAAATGCCACAGGCTCTTCCTCCGGTTCTGCAGCCGCATTGTTTTCTTCTTCATGGGTGAAAGGAGCATTATGGCCGTTTTTCCAGCAGATCAGGAACAGCAGCAGGACAGCAACTGCCATAACAGCGCCGTATTTGATCCATGCGCTCTGTGTGCCGCCGAGCATATTGGTCACGGGGATCGTCACGATGGCAATGATCATACCGGCCATGTAGTTGCCCACTGCGCGGAAGACGCCCATGCTGGAGCGCTCGCTGTTGGACTTGGTGCGCACGACCATGACGGCGCTGAAAGGCGTGGCGATCATGGTGTAGATCACAGCCGTCAGCAGCAGGTTGGTAACGAGAGCATAAGCAAACTGTACTCCGTTCGAAGCCCCGCTCGGGATCATGAACATCAGGACGACGATCGCTGCCGCCGGAACCGCCAGGCTGATCATCCAGCGGTAGTATTTCTTGTTTCCGCCGCGGGAGTGGTCCACAATATTGCCGAAAATAACATCCGTAAAGGCATCGATGATCTTGGCGATCGCCATTACGATACCGACAGAGCCTACGGCCATGCCGACTTTATCCGTGTAAAAATAGGTCATCTGGCCGACCAGGTTGGCCATGATGCCCAGCGCGAGCTGACCGCTCATGTCCGCCAAATAGTCCTTTGTGCTCATGGTGAGCCTGACTCCCTCGGAATCAAATTCCTTTTTTGCTTTTCCCATTTTTGAATCCCTCCTTTTGATTTGTTATCCGTCCTGTATTTATCTTAACTGCCGTTATTTTAATAGTTTTCTTCAACCGCGAATTGCAGGATCCGGGCTGATATTGTAAAATTCCGGCAAGTTCCGTATATCTGTTTCTTTTTGAACAAAGGATCTCTTTTCCGGCACCACAACCCGACTTTTTCAGGCATTACAGCCCGACTTCGACAAAATGCATTTTTCCGTCCCGGAAGTCCGGCAGCAGATCTTTTTCGAGCCGCTTTCCATCTACCGTGATGCCCGGTGTCCCGGTACGCCGGTATTGGATCCTGTAATCAGCGCCCCGGAAGCGTCTGACCGCCTCCGCGTGGTCCCACTCCTGAGGAAATGCCGGCGTGATCCGCAGGCCCTCAAATTCGCTCCTGATTCCCAGGATCCCCTCATACAGGCCTCTCATCGACCACGCCGAGGTCCCCGTCGTCCAGGACTGGTAAGAGCGTCCATAGTACTTGGGATGCGTCGAATAGCAGTTTGTGAAAACATAGGGCTCCGCGCCGGACTGCGTGGAAGGATTCCACTCACTGTCGGGCATGATCTTCCGGAGCGTCCGGAGCGCCTCCTCTCCCCTGCCCAGATGGCAGTCCATAAGGATCTTGAAGGCACTCGCGTGACAATACACACCGCCGTTTTCGAACAGTCCCGGGAGCATGCCGGACATCCTGCCGGCCATCGGATCATACGTCATATACGGCGGATCATTCAGAGGAAATCCGAAATCCCGCTCCAGGCCGTCCACCGTGTGCAGGACATCCGCCAGCCGGTCCTCGGGAACGATATCCGCCAAGACTGCCCAGGTCTGCGCGTTGAGATAGACTTTGCTCCCCTTGCTGTTCTTGGATCCGATATTTTCGGTGACTGCAAGGGCCCTGCAGTACCAGGAGCCGTCCCAGGCTGCCCGGTTAATGTTTTCCGCCATTTCCCTTCGCTTTTCCTCCAGGAACCGCGCGTATTCATGGTCGCCCGTCCATTCCATAACGGCTTTCAGCTCCCGCAGTGCAAGGCAGAACTGCTCGGAGAGCATGACGGATTCCGCTTCCTCTTCCGGCGGGATATTCAGGGCGTCGTTCCAGTCCGCAAAGAAGATCCGGCACAGGCCGCTTCGTCCGCAGTCCTCAAGAAGACGGTTCACGGCAGCCTTTACGTGATCCAGGACAGAAGCCTCTCCTCCGTCCTGCCACTCCACAGCCGTGTCCAGGATCTCCCTCTCTCCTGTCTCTTTGATCAGGCGGCACACTGCCCAGATGATCCAGAATGGCTGATCGGAGTAGTGTGTATCGTCGTAAGGGTACCAGGTCAGGACTGTGTGGCCTGCCCGGAACTGGTGCCGCAGGCACTCCAGGATCTCTTCTTTTGCCTTATCGGGCCGATAGCTCAGGAGCGCGGCCGCGATCTGAAGATTGTCCCTCACTCCTTTCTTTCCGACGATACAGAAATCGATCTGCTTTTTGACCCAGAGGTTCATGACCTGGTTGAGACGCAGATCCGGCGTCTGCACGGAAAGAGAGGCGTATTTTTCAAGGTACAGTTCCTCGGCCTTCTTAAGTTCTTCAGCCTGTCCCTCCCCCGTATAATAAGCCGCACACTGCCGCGCTTCCTCACGCGACTGCGCGACCCCGAAAACAAAACGGAGCTCCTTGCTCTCCCCGGGCAGCAGCGTCAGCTTGTGCTGCAGAACAGCGCCCGGAATAAACAGCGCGCCGTCGGACCCCGTGCAGTTTTCACCCTCCACAATGCGGAGCGGTCTTTGATACAGGGCGGTTGAGGAGGCGTCCGGTTCCGTGCGGGTAGAAAGGCTCCCGCAGAAGGCCGTCAGGTCCCCGTCCCAGGCAAAAACAGGTTCAGAAGAAGCCAGATATCCGTTGTACCTTTTGTGGGGCGCAAACGGATGGGCACTGCGGCAGTAGATCCCTCCAAGCTCCTCGTCAAAATCCGTCTCTATGCTGCGGTACATCTCGTAATAACGAGGATGTGAAAAACCGTCCAGCGAAAAACTGACGAGAGGAAAAACACTCAGCATTTTAGGAGAGGCTCCCTTATTTTCCAGGCGGAGCGACCAGCATTCCCCGTAAAGATCCGTCGGGACAAAGATCTGCCACTGTGCCAGGACCCCGTCCTTTTCCGAGCGGATCCTCGTGCAGCCCAGGCTGTGCGTACAGGAGTATTCCAGGACCTGCTCGTTCATCGGCCCGCAGCCGACATTCCAGGCGCATCCGCTCTGTTCATCCCTAAGGTAAATGTACCGGGCACTGTCACGATTCAGCATGCACATGTCCGCTTTTTCATTGATGTAATAGCTGCGTCCGTGGCCGGTCTGGGAGACCTGCGCGCAGTAGCCCAGGTCATTCCAGAGGTAGTTGTACCAGTAGCGCGGCGTCCGGGGATCCAGGATCACACAGGATCTTCCGTCTTCCGACATCTCATACAGCTTTTTTTCACAATAGGGATCGGTTTTCATTATTTTGCAATTCCTTTCTATCAATCTGCGATGAGATGATAGGAAACTCCGGGCAGCCTGCAGTCCATGTTGAAGACAATGACGTCGCCCTGTTTTTCACCGGCAATCTCACCGATGACGCGTCCCTGGGGATCCAGCGCCGTGAGCTTTGCCTGGTTTGCTTTGACCCTCAGTTCGCCCTCGAGCGTTTCCGCGTACAGCTTGCCGTCCAGGCGCACTGCCGTGAAGCGCAGTCCCGGCATCAGCTCGGGGCCGTCCGTATAGCTGGCGTTGTCCGTGCCGGTTTTGCCGATCGCTGTCAGAAGGAATTCTTTCGCTGTGTCGACATCTTCCTCGCCCAGAGGCAGCAGAGCCAGACTGATCCTCTCATTGGCAGCGCGGACCGTAATCTTCCCGGAAAGCTCCTCACAGGCTGAGGGCATGCCGCTGAAATATCTGCAGCCGGGAGCCTGGATCTCAAAGCGAAGATGATCCGGATCAAAAGTGATCTCACCGGTATCGGAGATCAGTTTGCCGTCCTTATAACCGCAGTCCTGATCGATCACGCCCCAGGATTTCATCGCCTGGTCCATGAGGGATGCAAATTCCCTGTAGTCGCCGGCGTGTGCTGTCTCCGCGATGTTGTCAAAGACCATCGCCTGTTTTCCAAGATGCACGCCGGGCTTTATCTCTTCTGTACCTGCAGCCGCTCTCTTTAAGCGATTCTCATCCTTATAGCGGCGCATGGGATCTTTGTATTCCGACCATGCGTAGTAGACGCCGTGCTCCGCATCCCGCAGATCTCCGTTATTGAGGTATCCGGCGTTGACTGCGACCTGCGCGTCCCCGCGGTAGTGCTCGTCGCCGTCCAGAAAGACATTGCGCATCGCTGTCACGTAGGGGAAGAAGCACATAGGCATCGCGTGGAAATTTGGGAGCGTCTTCCAGTCATTCTTTGTGTAGACGACGTCCACCCTGTTTTTCGCTGTGGAGACCATTCCTTTCAGGAACAGGCTCGCCATAAAGCCGAACTGGCAGATCAGGGCCGGATCGTTGTACGCGTCAAAGACGGTCAGGATCTCGTCTGCCTTTTCTTCCTCCGGCTTTTCGGAAGTGTTGTAGTTGTAAAGGATCAGCCCGTCCCAATCATTCAGGCAGGCGTAAGCGACTGTGTGCACAAAGGAGGTGGAGTGGAAGGGATGAAGCCCGTATTCATTCCACTCGCTGATGGCAAAGGGCTTTCCGTTCACGATCGCCACGGAGGCAAGGCTCAGAAGGGTCGTACCCATGGAGCCAACGCCCATCTGGACGGTGAGAGGATTTACGGAAACATACTCGATCGGGCCGTAAACCATATAGGTATCGCCCTGCAGCGGGAACATGGGGTGGTTAAAATAGGTGTTATTTTCCATCATATCCCCGACTGTGTGGCCATAGGTGTCCGCAGCGCCCGCGATCAGGTTGCTGGCGACGATCGGAACTTTGACGCCCAGGGAGATGAGATAGTCCTTCATATCCTGATAGAATCTGTGATTCATATAGGTTCCGAATTCCATGAAATCCGCATAACGGGCAGGCCCTTCTGCGGCATTCCAGTCGCCGGTCGGCTCATTGACGGACTGATAGAATCCGCCCTCGATCCCGCGCACTGTGCCTGCTGCCGGATCTTCGTCGTCCCCGAGGCTGCATACGCCGTCCAGTGTCCAGGCCTCTTTGAGGCGCTCCCTTGTGTGGTATTTCATCAGCAGGAAATCGCCGAATCGCCTGCTGACTTCCTCGCGGTACGGACGCATCTCCTCAGCGGCATCGCCGCCGACATTTCCCTTGATGGCAGACTCTTCGTTATTCATCTGGACAGTGATAACTGCCGGATCATCCTTGAGAGCCAGGCCGGTATAAGGGTTGACATGGCAGAGGAGCTCGCGGGCATATTCTTTCTGCAGCTCGATCAGGCGGGCGTTATACATGGGATAGCGCTTCATGCAGGAGGCTACGCCGCCCGGATAGTCCAGCCCGTCTTCCTCAAGGAACTGTCTTGCGACGATCAGATCGATGTGCAGATAGATCCCTTTCTCCTTGAGCTTGGCCGCGAAATAGTCGAACCTGTCCAGTCCCACGGGATGAAAATAGCGGCTGGTCTTGCGGTCGTAATCGATCAGAGGAGCTTCCTTGCAGCTCGCCCATTCTCCGGCGCCGCCCTCCCCGATCGGAGCATCAGCGGCATGCATACGGATCACGTTCACGCCAAGGCTGGCAAAGCGCTCAGCCAGCTTCTCCGCATCCTCATGGCTGGGAGTGTTGGAGCGTGTTGCAATATTAAAACCGAGGAACCTTGCTCTGGTCCCGTCCTCAAAATAGAGATGTCCATTGCGGCTCTCCACAAAGCCGTGCTTACCTGCCGGCGCATCAAGCAGATGGGAAAAATTAAGAACGCCCTGATTAGGCTCGTTGATAGGAATGCGGATCTTGTGATTCATAGCTGCCCTCTCCTTCTTCGCACTTGAAATACAATGCTTGTTCCGGTCCGGATCTTTGATATTTCCCGGATGTTGAACTGAATATATCGCAAAAAGGAAGGACGTTATTGTAAAATACAGGCTGTTATTGTAAATTCTAATTATTAGTCACAGGTGAGTCACCCATGACTCAAAAGGAGCATGAAGATGGATTATACACAGTTCTGCAAAAGCTTTTTTGAGGCAACCGGCATCCCGGTGAACCTCCTCTTTGAAGGGAAGCCTGTCTATTCTTCCCTCGGAGATATGCTGTCCATTCCCGAATCAAACAGCTGGGAAGTATATCCGCCCTCCCGCAACCCGGAATTCAGCAGTATCAATCCGGATCTGGAATACGGGCACGTGCAGATCGAGGGGACCGGCTATGATGTGTTCCTTGGCCCTGTCCTGACGGCGCCGGCGACGGAGACTCTGATTCATGAGTTTATTACCGAGACCCAGATCTCGCCGGAATACAGAGAGTCCATAGCAGAGCTGCTGTACTCGGTTCCCGTCAATTCTCATCCGCAGTTCGTGCGTTACCTTATGCTCGTGCATCTGTGCCTGAATCACAAGCTGGGACGCCCTGAAGATCTTTATGCAGAGGAAAAAGAGCGCACCGTCAAAAGAACCGCGGCCGCTCTGGACAGTGCCATAGATTCCAAAGAAAACGAAAAAAAGAGGAACTCCCTTGAGTTTGAGAACCGGCTGTACCATTACATCAGGAAAGGGAATACAGCACAGCTGAAAGAATTTCTTGAGAATACAAAAGAATTTCCCTCCGAGGGGAAAACCGCCGCTACGCCGTTAAGGCATGCCAAAAACTCCTTTATTTCTTTCACCGCAAAGGCCGGCATGTTAGGAGCAATAAAGGGCGGTGTCGATGCTGACAGAGTCTATCAGCTGACCGATATGTACGATATGGAATGTGAACAGATGCAGACGATCGAGCAGGTGCACCGCCTCCAGTACATCATGCTCATGGATCTCTGCCAGCGCTGCGGTGCGGCGAAGGTCCCGCAGGATGTCTCTCCG
Source organism: Lachnospiraceae bacterium (assembly GCA_017449745.1). Classification (GTDB taxonomy): domain Bacteria; phylum Bacillota; class Clostridia; order Lachnospirales; family Lachnospiraceae; genus CAG-791. The sequence goes on along the minus strand of JAFTFD010000266.1, from coordinate 7,357 downwards.
GAGGTCTTCCAGTGTATGAACTACATCCAGAACCACACAAATGGCAGCGTCAGCCTGGAGGATGTCGCCGGACAGATCCACCGCAGCACCTCCTACCTCTCGCGCAAATTCAGGGAGGAACTGGGGATGAGCGCAGGCGACTATATTACCAAATGCAAGATGGAAGAAGCCTCGGAAATGCTCCGCTACAGTGACAGGACCCTGTCCGAGATCAGCGCGTACCTCGGGTACTCCAGCCAGTCTTATTTCCAGAATGTCTTCAAAAAATATTACGGAATGACACCCATGCAGCACCGCAAACAGGCGGAGAACAAATGAGTTGAAAAATGCCCGGTCATCGGACCGGGCATTTGCTGTATATCCTGCTGTCAGGCATTCGCTTCAAGTTTTGCTTTCTTTTCAGTGGATCACCTTTACAATTCATGAATCGTATTATTACCAATTACTCTGCCCCGTTTTCAATTGCCCGGACCACGAGGATGTCCGCCGGCAGCCAGTTTACCTGCCGCAGGTCATTCAATGGCAGCCATTTTGCCGCCTCATGCTCCAGAAGCGTGAGATGTCCCTCCCGGAGGCTGCACCAGAAGCACTCCATGGAAAGATGAAATTCCGGATAGTCATACTCTACAGTAGTCAGATACCCGTCCACCGTGATCCGCGCGTCCAATTCCTCGCGGATCTCCCTGACCAGGGCTTCCTCCGGGGTCTCGCCGCTCTCGATCTTACCGCCCGGGAACTCCCACCAGTCCTTATATTCTCCATAGCCGCGCTGGGTCGCAAATACAACGGGCGCGCCGCTTTTATCTGTTGACTTAATGACCGCCGCCACAACTTTGATCGATTTCATTATACACATCATCCTCTTAATAATGGATCTTCCTGTTATTTCCGCCTGCTGCCTCTATGACCCAGCGGACTCTCTCCGTCCCAATATTCTGCAGGGAGCAGTCCGGTCCCAGCATATAGCCCTTTTTTCCGCCGATTTCCATGAGCCTTTGGGTCTCCGCCTGGATTTCCTGCCTTGTGCCAGTCTGCAGAAGACATCCAAGCCTGTTGTCGAATCCTCCCCAGGCAGGAAGGCCGTGGAAAAACTCCCTGATCTGCGGGATCGTCATATCATCGACATAGGAAGCCCAGCTGATCAGATTTGCTGGATAGTCTCTCCAGTTTTCCATGCGGTCGGTCGTCCCGGCCTCGTCCGCATCCCAGCCGCAGCAGTGCAGGACTACATATTCCGACACTTTATGCAGGTGGTCCAGCTCTTTGAGCTCCGCCGGCCTTACCCACGCCCTGTATTCGTCTGCCGTAAACCTCGTCAGCTCCGCGTTCTGGACACTGTAAAGAAAGCCGTCTACGCCGCCCTCTTCCAACAGAGCGTCCATCAGCGCTGTATGATCGTCCGCGATCACATCGCAGGCGTGCATCACGGCTGCGGGATCTTCCCGCATCCAGCTCATCATCTGGTCCCAGCCGACCTGGAGCCTTAATAACGAGAGCGGATTAAAGGTCGTGTAGATCGTGACCGCTTCTTCGTCCAGCGCTCCGGTGATCGCCTTCGCGCGCTCCACCTGTTTTCTGATGTATGGGTGATCTGCAGGAAGATGCCGGATATCATAAAGCTTTTTTACATCATAAGGAGCCTGCAGCGCCTCTGCCGGCCATCCGAAAAAACCGTCACTGGATATTTTGAGCATATCTTCGCCGGTCTCCCGGAAAAAGGCAAGGTGCCTTGCGGCCATCTCCTCCTCCGGCAGGTCGGCGGGAAAATGCCACCAGAAGCAGGCCGGTACGCGATCCACCTCTTCATTATGAAAAACAGCCTGGACTCTTTCTCTTTTTGTCATCTGTTCTGACATAACTTTTCTGCCTTTTGACCTTATCAACATTTTACCAAAATCCTATAGCAAGTACATCAGGAGCCTTCCCCTGCATCGGCATATTTCTCTATCTGTATTTTTGCCGAAAATCACGGGGTGTAACCATGTATTTTTTCTTAAATCATTTTTTCTACAATAGCAGCAGAGATGCCGACAAAATCATTACAGCTCCCATTTCTTTTCCCCAGCAGTTCTGAACACTTAAGCGAACCGAAAATCTCTGTAAATTGCTGGTCGAAATCCTCTATACGGTTTATGCCCATCTCTCTCAGCGTTTTCTCGGCTGCGAGAACAGCACCGCATTTTCCACCTTCCGATCTGGGAGACGGTGCACCTGTCTTTTTGGGATTCACATCATAAAAAGCCTGATAGACAGCTCCGGCGCAGCTCATCCCTCGCCTATGATTCTTTCTTGCTTCTTTTTCAAAATCCATTACATCATCCCCAAATCTTATGCGAATCTATTCTCCACTTCTTCCGTAATCACTTTCAGATACTGACGGATCGGAAGCTTCTGGGGACATCTGGATTCACACATTCCGCATTCAATGCAGTCTGACGGTTTTCCATGGATCTTGATGAGATTCAGGAAATAATTCCAGATATCACTGTCGCTTTTCATGCCAAAGCGCTTCAGGTTGTTATATACAGAGAAATAATCCGGAATAGCTATCTTCATCGGGCATTCGCTCACACAATAGCGGCAGGCCGTACAGGGTATCGCTGTTTCTTCCCGGAGGATCTTTCCGGCCTCAATACACTTTTCCTTCTCCTCTTCTGTAAGAGGAATGAAATTTTCCATATAGGAAAGATTGTCTTCCACCTGGTCCATTGTACTCATCCCCGAGAGGACCACCATGACCTTCGGAAGAGAAGCTGCGAAACGGATCGCCCAGCTGGCATTGCTCATTTGACTGTCCATAGACTTAAGCAGGCTGTCCGCCCGTTCCGGAAGATTGTGTAAAGAGCCTCCCTTTACCGGCTCCATGACGATAACCGGACGGTCATATTTTTCGCAGACCTCATAACAGTCTCTGGACTGGATGTTGGCATCGGTCCAGTCACAATAATTGATCTGGAGCTGCACATAGGAAATTTCGGGATGTTCCCGGAGTATCCGATCCAGCATTTTTGCTGAGCCGTGAAAAGACATTCCGATCTCCTTAGCCCGGCCGTTCCTTTTCTGCTCTTTCAGATATTCAAAGGCATGAAGGCCTTCCATTTTTTCATAATTGGCGTCATTGATCGCATGGAGCCACAGGTAATCAAAATAATCTACACCGAGCCGCTCCAGCATTTCCATGACAAAAGCTTCCATCTGATCCTCCCGTTCAAGCATCATACAGGGGATCTTATCTGTAATCGTAAATGCCTCCCGGGGATAACGTTTGACTACACTTTCTCTGAATGCCCGTTCGCTCTGGCCATCGCCATAGATATAAGCTGTATCAAAATAGGTAAAACCCTTTGCCATAAAAGCGTCCATTAATTTCATGGATTCTTCTACGTCAACAGCTCCGTTTTTCTCCGGGAGCCGCATCAGGCCAAAACCCAGTTTCTTCTTTTCCTCTTTAATAGCACTCATGTTTCATTCCTCCTTTTCAAGCTAACTTATCAGCACAGAGTATTTCATGAAAACAGTTTTTCAAGCAGGCTTTTCCTGGTGATTTCATACACCGGACGCTTCCGCATGCTGCGTTTCCTGTTCTTCTTCATGGCGCCGGACAGTGGATTACGAAGCTCCGGAGCTCCTGCATCTTCCGCAATCATGGTGGAAATGGAATTCATAGGTACTAAGCATATGTTCATCATAGCGATTACCTCCGTTTGTTTTACTGCATTTGATTCGTTCACTGTGATGTGAGTATAACGGATTTGCGCCTTATGATATTGTATTTATATTGGTTTTATAATACAATCATTGGCAAAAATGAAGGGGATACTGTCATGGCAGTAAAGTTTTCAGATGCAAACCGCCGTGTTGCGTATATGGCTTATCTTGACCGGGAGAACAACACCCGGCACCACTATTTTGATGAGGATATGAAACAATACAGGCTGATGCAGTCAGGCGACCCCGGCGCTGTGGAGGAGAGTGCCCAGATGATGCAGAGGATGCAGGCGCAGCTGCGGCTTTCTCATGATCCCTTGCTGAATGTGAAATATCTCTTTGTGTCGAATATCAGTATCACTACCCGATTTGCCATCGAGGGCGGCATGGATTCTGAAACAGCATATAACAGCAGTGATCTGTATATTTCCGGCCTGGAGCGCTGCAGCACTCCGGAAGAAGTTCTTGATCTGCACCGGGAGATGTTCGACTATTTTACCCGACATATGGCGTCAATCAAAAAAGACCGGGTTTATTCCCGGCCTGTCATTCAATGTATGGACTATATTGATCTGCATCTGCACATGCCCATCCGGCTGGGGGAGCTGGCTGAATATGTGAAGCTGAATTCCAGCTATCTGTCTGTTCTTTTCAAAAAGGAAACCGGGGTTTCCGTCTCTGAATACATCATGAACCGACGGATCGACACGGCAAAGAACATGCTGCTCTATTCGGAGTATTCCGCATCCCAGATCGGCGAGATCCTGACCTTCAGTTCCCAGAGCCATTTCATCAGGGCGTTCAAGAAAAAAGAGGGCATTACGCCCAGAGAATATCAGATGCTGCATAGCCGTGACAGTTTGAAAGCAGCAATCTTATGAAAATCCGAACTCTTTATAGGAGTCCTATCTAGTTTTCATCTGCAACTTCAATTTATGATTAATGTATATTATCCTAACATCCTTCCATTTTCCAAAAAGAAAGAAGCCTCAAGGCCCTTAAATAAGGGCTTTGAGACTTCCATCATCCTCTCGAAGCGACGTGATTCGAATTTTAAGCAAAATATGAAAAACACTGTAAAATAAGGAGGTTGCGCCTCATCCGTTTTTCCATTGTACTCACTTCTATACTCACCTGGCAAAAAACAGAGGACAAGCTCTGCCCCTGATTTGCCTTGTGAAAATTCACGCCACAACTAATACAAAAGAACTACAGTTACAGTCCTCTGATAATACTTAAATAATCTTGTCTCTGATCTACAACAGCATATACTGTTACAACCTTCTTGTTATCATCAACCTTATAAAAGACAAGATCCTTTTCCAGTATAAGTACTAAATATCCTTGGCGCTTCAGTACGTTATATCTTGGTTCTACACCAAGGTATGGATTATCTCCCAGATTCATAATAGATTCTTCCAAATAATCCAATTTCTCAAGTGCTACATCGTTTCCGAAGTTCTCTGCGATATAAAGAACAATTTTACGAATTAGGGAATCAGCAGTATCCGTTCTTTCAACTCTGTACTTCAAGCCTGCTCCTCCTTAAGCATCCTTCGTAAATCATCGAATGTATCCTTAATCGGAGCTACCCTTCCACACTTTACATCCTCATCAGCTTCAGCTAAAATCTCCAAAATCTCGATTCTGGCTTTCATTCTCTTGTATTCTTCATAGCCAAGAGAAACTGTATCCCCTCTTCCATTCACTGTGATAATTACAGCCTCATTATTCTCACGACACTGTTTTGATACTTCGTTATAATGATTTCTAAGATCCGCTGACGGACGAATTGTCTCCTGTAGTGCATACATCGAAATCACCTCCATTCTCTATAGTCGTATTATATCATAATATGTCTATGCTTTCAGGTTTATAATATTTCTAATATTGCAAATAAAAACAGCCCACAGACAGCAGAAATTATCTGTGGGCATTGCTATGTTATTGATGAATCCTAATTCATAAACTCTTACTTCAGAACAGGTTTCCATCCATCCTCAGCAGACATGAAATACTCTGCGTATCTGCCTTCTTTCATGATCTGCATCAGGCAATCCATTCCCCATATCCAAGGGAGATTCAGTACCTCATCCGCTTCGACCCAGAATACCCGTCCTTCCGATGAGGATACCAGATCTCCCGAATATTTGTCTGTCTTGAACAGGAAAACGACATATCGGGATCCATCATAATCTATGAAATCCTTCACACCGCATAAAACCGGACTCTCGATCGTAAGCCCCGTCTCCTCCTTCATCTCCCTGATGACAGAGTCAACGATAGGCTCATGCTCTTCTATATGTCCTCCTGGAAATATAATGCCTCTGATATCTTTGCCGATTTTCTCTTCGACCAGCACCTTTGATCCATCATAAATCATGCACATGTTGGTCAGGACAACGTTTTCTGTTCGATCCATTTATCTGCTCCTATTGCTCTTTTTTGTATCTCTCTTCAGCACTATACCTGCTCTTTCCTTTTCTACTGCAGTGGACTCCCTCGCAGTTATGGGTTCCAGATTCATCTCCATATCAATACACTCCCAAATGCCAATCGGCAAATCACTTTTCCGTCTGCCATATTCTCTGAATCCGACTGCCTCATAGCAATGTCTCGCACTATAGTTGTCCGCTAAAACACCGAGATCTATCCTACTGGCAGAAAGATTTTCTTTCACGTAACGAATTCCCAACTGCAGCATTTTCTTTCCATGACCAGCGCCTCTCATCTGAGGATCTACGATCACAAAACCAAATCGCACAGAGGAATCATCCTCTTTCTTTGGATATCGGATAATGAAATGGCCCAGCAAGTTGCCTTCATCATCTATATAACACAATGGAAAAAATCTTCCCGACCTTATCTGCAACCCATAGTTGCTTTCAATGTCTTCTGGAAGCAAAGGAAACTTATTGAACCTGTCCGCTGACCATTTATATAACTCTTCTTCTGTCCTAAGCCACGAACATATCACTTCGGCATCTTCTTTTCTATATGGTCTCAACATCATCATTAACTCTTTTCTTATCAGTAGTTCTAAAGAATTTCTGCTACCGGCAAGCAGTGCCTTCCTAAGTAGGTAAGGCATTTGCTTGCTGGGAATTCCCAGACCCTTTTGATCATTTCCTGCCGGAAATGGCTGCGCGTTCTGCGAACGCTTTTCTCTTTATACTTTGGGAAAATATGTTAAGTACTGATTAGTAACATCCTGACAACTGGGATTTGATTGTCAGTATGCAATAGTCCTCAGGACAAGGTTGCTGCCATCAGCTACCACTTCTATTAAAGGATTATCACTTCGCTGACAGGAAAAATATTGCCGTGCATATGTGAAAACAGTATCAACTTTGCCTTCCTTTATTGCTTCCAAAGCGAGATTATAATACGACTGGTCATATCGCCTGATGCTGCTGTCTTCCACCTCAACTTCCAGCAGAACAACCTGGTCTTTTGTAAACAGACCGTCGGAAAAACAATCATCCTCTGCATAAGCCAAAGCTTCTTGTACGCTTTCGCAATAATAAATACAACGTAAGCGGGAAGTATCTTCCGGAAACTCAGTTTCCCTCACATATTCAAAAATTCCCTCTACCGCATCTTTCTGATAATTTTCGTACTTTCGAAATCCCAACGCTTTGACTTCACG
>JAFTFD010000265.1 GCA_017449745.1 Lachnospiraceae bacterium | reverse complement strand
TCCCGGATCAGGCGGCTGAGGTCCAGTTCCTTAAGGTTCGGGTGATAGGTGTCTTCTTCCATGCGGGAGAGCGTCAGCAGGTTGTTTACGAGCACGGTCATTCTCTTGACCTGCGAGCGTATGCTGGCCGTCCATTCATTTTTGACATCCGTCAGCTCCAGCACGTCTACATTGGCGGAGATAATGGAGATCGGCGTCTTCAGCTCATGCCCGGCATCGGAGATAAAGCGCTTCTGTTTTTCCAGGGAATCCACGACCGGTGCGATCGCGCGGCCGGAGAGGAACCTGACCAGTATGTACATCATGATGAGTGCAGCGGACATCACGATCAAAGAGACCAGCAGCAGGGTGAGCGCGTCAGACAGACTCGAGCTCCGGTCCACAAAGAGGATCATTCTGCTGCCATCTTCGTACTGTTTGATGAGATACCGGAAGGAACTGTAAGACCCTTTTTCCTTCCTGCTGTTATACAGGGAGCTGCCCGCCGAAACGGCTTCCTCTTCAGAGATCGACGCGATCCTGTCCGTGTAGATTTCCGCGGCTGTCCCGTCCTTATCATACCGGACCCAGAAATAGCGGGTCTCGAAGGGAGCTTCCATGTCGCGGCTCCGATCCAGGTCGGTGCCGGGCAGTCCAAATGGAAGCCAGCGCCTGTCCCTGTCCTTGAATTCTTCCCCGGAAGGAGAAAAGCCAGCCCCGGGGGCTGCCGAAGAGACAGATTGAGACCCGGGGGCCCCTGAAGGAGCAGGCGAAGCCATCATCTCCGGGAAATAGCCGTCATGGTCGTAAAGGACCTGCAGCATCTGGTCTGCCCGCCTGTTAATATTCAGCATGTTGGCAATGTTCAGGAGCCCTGTCATCTCCAGCAGGATGATCAGAAGAGAGACCATGGCTGTGCGTATAAATTCCCTGCGAAGCTTAACTGCCATAGCAGGGAGCTGTTCTTTTACTGTATTTCGCATATGGAATACCCCAGCCCGCGCGTGGAACGGATCTCCACAGAAGCATTGAGCCCTTTGATCTTTCTCCGAAGATTGGAAATGTTGACCCAGACGATATCGGTGTCCGTATCCCCTTCCGGCCAGATCCTGTCCATAAAGACGTCGACAGAGATCACACGCCCGGGGGACTCCATGAGCATTTCCATGATCTGGAACTCTTTTGCGGTCAGCCTCGCAGTTTTGCCGTCTGCCGATGCAAGAGAGCAGGAGCTGCGGTCGAGGGACAGGTTGCCGGCTGTGAGACGGGCAGGTGTAAAGTCCTGCCTGCGCCTTATCATGGCGCGGATCCGCGCGAGCAATTCACCCATATCAAACGGCTTCATCAGATAATCATCCGCGCCGAGATCCAGCCCGCGTATCCGGTCTTCAACTTCGCTTTTTGCGGTCAGAAACAGGGCTGGGGTGGAGATTCCCTGGGCACGAAGCTTCTCCAGCACCTGCATGCCGTCCATGGCGGGCATCATGACATCCAGCAGGATCCCGTCGTATTCCCCGACCAGGCCGTAGTCCAGGGCATCCTTGCCGTTATATACCGCATCGACGGTATAGCCGCTGTGGCGCAGGATCGCGGCGAGGGCATTGGAGAGCTCGATTTCATCTTCAGCTATGAGCAATTTCATGTTTTCCTCCATCCGGATTAGAATTATCTGGCTTATTTATGCTTCCAATGATAAAATATATCGTTAGGTCAAATGGCATAGAAGCATGCCGTTCTGAGGCGGCAGGCTTTTATATTTTTGATGTCTGATACGTGTTTCAGCAACAGGCTGATATCATTTTGTGTCCGGCTTTACAAGCTGATACTATTTTGTGCATGGCTTTATAAGCTTACATCATTTTGCAACCGGTTTAACGATCGGAATCAGGGAATATTATATTATGAAAAATACGGTCATGACAATGAAGCGATTTGTAAAAGGCGCCGCGGCTGCGGCATTACTGCTGGCTGCACTGGTTCTGCTTCCGGAGCCTGTAGAGGCGGCGGAGACACAGATCTATCCCTATGGATATGTACAGATCGGCGACGCAGTGATGTGGTCAAACGGGGACGGAACCTTTCGAACCAACACTTTTATTCATCATGAGGGGAAATCCTTTTACGCAGACGAGACCGGCAGGATCTGTTACGGTTTCCGCGTAATTGACGGCAAACTGTATTATCTGCCCCAGGACGGATATTTTCACGTCGGCTTTAACCAGGTCGGAAACGCGGTCTTTTTTGTGCAGGCAGACGGCTCCCTTGCCGTCAACACCGTGGTCGACGGATTCACGATTGGACCGGATGGCCTGGTCACGGGAACAGCGGATGCAGGAGCTTCAGCTGCCGCTGCACAGACTCCCGCAGAGCAGGCGGCAGCCGCTGCGGCAGCGCAGCCCCCTGCGGAGCCTGCAGCCGTTTCAGAATTTCAGCAGGTCGTCAGAAACGTACTTGCGCAGTGCACGACGCCCGGGATGACAAAAGAGCAGAAGCTGCGCGCTGCTTATGAACATGTCTGCAATATCACGACTTATAAAAGAACTTATGAGACGCCTTCCGGGGACTGGACGAAACCGTATGCGATGGACATCTATGCTAC
>JAFTFD010000264.1 GCA_017449745.1 Lachnospiraceae bacterium | reverse complement strand
TTCTGGGCTTTTAAGAGTAAGTAATTTTGAGTATGACAGTCATGGAAAAATAAATCTGGCAGGTCAAAAGGTATAGGGAATTCAGGAAAGAAATGAGTCACAGCAAGAGTCAGGCCAACGCAAAAAGATTCCGTTATAGAAATATCAGTGTTCTGAGGGTACTAGCCTGCCTTGGTGTTTTCATGTGCCATCTGGTTCCTCTTATGGGAATCGGAGGAGCGGAGGCTGCGGGGCTGGAGGCGTTGGTCGCCAGAGTCGCCAACTTCGGCGCTTCCGGCGTATATCTCTTTTTCGTGATCAGCGGTTTTCTGGTTTGCGATTCCTATGAGAAGCACAAACAGAAGCCGCTTGCTTATTATGAGGGGCGGGCACGCCGGATCCTGCCTCAATACTATCTTGTCATTCTTTACGAATTTCTTTTCCACACTTTCATAACTCATAATGCGACACCGGACCCGCTCGGGCTGCGTTGGCTGCGGTACATTTTCATGACCAGCGCTGTCATCCCGGCACCGGATAACTTCTGGGGGAATCTGGCTCTTACCTGGACGATCCCGCTGTTTGTTTCTTTTTATCTGTTTGCACCGTTATTTTTGAGGCTTATGCGCGGTATAACGCCAGCTCAGCCTGTTAGCTCCGGCGGGCAGGAGCATGCCGGGAGTTCGGAGAAGCGTTGGAATAAGATGCAAGGCTTGCTTAGTTCAGGCTTTGCGAGATCACTTATCTTATATATCTGCCTGCAGATCGGAAAATATATATGGCTGTCTGTAGGACCTGAAGGAACGCTGTCCTGCCTATATTACATGCATTATTTTGTGCTCGGAATGACCGTCTGGTATGCAGTGAGAGAAAAACGGTCGCCAGCTTTTGCAATCTGTATTTTATCTATTGCTGTTGTCATGTATCTGTGTAATGGCAGTCTCGATTATTTTACTGTTGTTTCCTGGTTCTTCGCAGCAGTAATCCTGTTAACCTGCAGGATCTCAGAGTGGAATAATGATGAAAGCAGACGCTCTGAGCGGCATGTTCAGGATAAAGATCGTACCGAAAAGATGTGGGGAGCAGTTGATACGATCGATCACTATTCCTACGATATATATCTGGCCCATGGAGTCGTGTTTGAAGCGTTGACACTGATCAAACCAAGATTACCTTTTTCGACTTTAACAACAGGAATCTTTATGTTTGCAGCTATGACGGCATTGACTGCATTCGGAGCTGTAATCATGCACAGGATCTGTGAGAGGATCAGCAGAAGGCGGTAATGACTCAAGGAACCTGTCCCCGTTGACTCACGACTCAAGGAACCTGTCCCCACTGACTCAGAAAAAAGGCATAACATGAATCTGAAAACAAAACTGGCAAAAATGCGGCACATTCTGTTACCGGCAGTCTTACTGTTGTTATTGACGGCCATCTTTGCGGTGTTAATGCAGGTAAGCAAGGCGGAAAGAAACGGTATTACTGAGACAGGATCCACCGCTTCTGAAGATGCTTCGAACGATACTTCCGGCACAGTCTCCTTCACAGGCACTATTGATGAGAGTTCCTTCGGCAGAATCATAAAACTCGCGACGGACAAGGGGCTGGTTACGGTAAAGACAGATCCTGACACGAACATGTCTGAGGCGCCGCATCTGTCGATTGGAAGCCGCGTCACAGCGGCGGCAGTATATGGTGACGATGACTATCTGCACGCGCTGGAAATAACCTCCGCAGATAATGGCGAATACGTATGTAAAACCGTTTCCGGCACATTTACAGCAGGTTCTCTGGAAGAGCGTATCGTTTTGCGTGTGAACGGAGCCAATACAGAATACTACGTCGGTGACGGGGCGGATGTGCCTGACGAATCGCTGCTTTTTCCCGGAAAGAGTATTACGGTGACTTATTATGTCGGCCTGGATAACCGCAGGCATGTTGTGAAGGCTTCAGTAGAGAGCATCTCCTCGTCAGCATTGAATGCTCTGCAGGCTGAAGGCTCTGCTGCAAGCTCTGTACAGGATGAACCCGCCTCCACCCCTGAGACGTTGAGCGTGCCGGGGAAAATTGGCCGTGACAGCAAAACAGACTTGATTTTTCTCGAAATGGAAGGGGGAATGATGCAGATCATACCCGACAATGGATGTGATCTGAGCAGATCCGGGATCCTGGTCCCAGGCAATCGTGTCAACGCGGAAGTCTACCGGAATGATGATGATGGATACATGCACGTAGTCTCGTTTACGGCAGATTACAAGCTGGATCCCGACGTCCTTGCATATGAGAGTGATCCTGTCACATTCTCAGGAAAAGTATCCTCCGGGTCCGATTCCAATATAATCTATCTCGATGTCTGCGGCAGTATCTTAAAAATATACCTTGATTCCATGACGGACTACAGCAAGTGCAGAGTGATCAGGGGAGACATGACCATTAAAGTGACGGCAGCCCGTGCATCTGACAACTGTCTTCACGCAATTTCCGTTTCTGAGTGATAATGATGAAGAGTGAAATGAAAATACATATATTCCTGTTTTTCTGTATGATCATGTCGGTCTTATTCCTGATAGACGCAGACACCTATGCCGCGGAGAGCAGTGTCATGATCCTGAGCGATACAAAAGATCAGGACGGACTGCCGGACTCTAATGCAGAAAACGGCCTGATCGCGGACTATTATCACTTCGACAAAGGGACGAAAGCCTTCACAGACTATGTTTCCAGTGAATATGTCAGGATGCCTTTTTTCAGCCAGAACATTGAGTCCAGAAAGATCCATGCCCTTCGAACGGTCGGTTTCCTGGACGGAAGGGGTGTGGCCTTTCGTGGAAAAATCAGGTTCCCGGAATCAGGCCTGTATGTTCTGAGTGCACGGTCAAACCGTGGTGTGAGAGTAACGATCGATGACGTTGCCGTTATCGATGCGTGGGAAAACACGAGCCTCGGTACTATATCCGGCAGGGGTCTGATGGTCGGCGGGGAGTCTGTCCATGATATTTCGATCGAATATTACTATACTTCCGGTGATGAGTACTTTTCCCTTTACTGGGAAAAAGACGGCATGACGGAAAGGGAACTGATCCCGGAATCCTGCTTCTATCCCGTTACTCCCAGGGAGACGGTGATTGAGACGGCAGAGCTTAGTGGGGAAGGGCTTCTGCAACTAGCCGGCACGGGCCTGGAGAAAATCACAAGCGTCATGATCATCCCCGCCAGTATCGCATCTGTGAAGGAGCCTGTGCCCTGTAAGATCACGAAAAAGGAAGAGAGCCGGATCCTGTTGGATCCGTCCGCAGAGCTGTCCCCCGGAACGTATCGTCTTGAGTACATCTCACGGAAACGGGTATTCCGGCCGGATGTTTCCTTCTGGGTCAATGCCGGTGAGGATGCGGCGGTACAGGCTGCCGGATCTGCCCGCCGGGAGGAGCACCCGAGACCTGACAGATACCGTGAGGAGTGGATCAGTCTGAACGGCGCGTGGAGATTTGACTTTGATCCCGGAAAAGTGGGAGAGAGGGAGAAATGGTACAGACAGAAGGATTACACGCGGATAATTCAAGTTCCCTTCGCGTGGCAGTCAGACGAGAGCTGGATCGGCGACGATTCCTACCAGGGAACGGCTTGGTACGAGCGGGATCTCACGGTGGACGGGGCATGGCTTCAGGACGGGAAGCGCTGCTTTTTATGCTTCGGCGCCGTTGACGCGGAGGCGACCGTCTATGTAAACGGTGAAGAGGCAGGAAGCCACTCTGGCGGATATACTCCCTTTGAAATGGATATCACTGACTTCGTTTCGGCAGGACAGAACAAGCTGACGGTGGAAGTGAATGACGAGGGCAGCTCTAAGAACAGTCTTTATCCTGCCCTGATCGGCAAGCAAGGCTACGACGCAACCTGCGGCTACACGCCTGTCAGCGGCATCTGGCAGTCTGTTTTCCTGGAATGCAGGGGAGAGACATATATTGACAGCCTGCAAATATACACGGATGTGCATTGCCAAATGGCAGACGTAGCCGAAAGAAACGCAGAAACCGGAGCGGAGTCAGGCAAGGATTACAGCACGGCAGACTGCACAGTGCGCTTCGAGGCTGAGATTTACAGTGACCGGGAAATAGATGCCGTCATACAATACCATTTTTCCGACAGCCTATGGGATGATGCTGCCGGAAAAGAAATCAGTACAGGCTCCGACATCGCCTACAGCATGGATATACACCTGCAGGCAGGAATGAACATGGTGGTATCGCCTGACATAACGGTTACCGGGGCGAAGCTCTGGAGTGACATCGAGCCGAACCTGTATGTGGGAACAGTAGACCTTGTCAACCATGTCACGGCTGCTGACGGTGATGAGGCTGTGGACTCGGACAGCTTTTTCTACGATCATCTGGAGACCTATTTCGGTTTCCGGAAGGTAGAGACGGTATGCTTTGCGGGACGGGATTACGAGTACATTTGTGTCAATGGCCGCCCTGTATTTCTTTCCGGAGTGCTTGACCAGGGCTTCTGGCCTGGCTCCGGCTATACTGCGCCGACGCAGGAGGCACTGAAGGATGATATTGTTTATCTGAAGGAATGCGGCTTTAACACTATGCGAAAGCACCTGAAGATAGAGGAACCGCTTCAGTACTACTGGTGCGACAGGCTTGGCATATACCTGATGCAGGACATGCCTTATGCGACGGCGATGAATGCGCCGGAGGAAGGGGCTGATGCACCAGGCAGGCCCCTTTATGAGGAGACACTGGAGGAACTTCTGCTTCTTAGTGACAGCCATCCGTCTTTGATCAGTATCCAGCTTTTCAATGAGGGATGGGGCATTGATAAGCCGGGACTAAGGGCAGGCGACGGCATGACGACCCTGGAATGGCAGCAGCATCTGTATGATCTGGTAAAAGGGATGAGCAGCGTATTGGTCGAGGATATGAGTCCCAATGAGGGGGATCACATCCAGCCGACGGATATCAACAGCTTTCATTACTATCCGACATCCTTTTCCGCTGCAAAATTCTCGTTTGACGGCATAGATGCGGGAACGGTTCCGGGAGGGCCTGCGAATTTCCGCGAAGGCTTTCTGCAGGAGGCGGAGCCCTGGATAAACAGTGAATATGGCGGAGTAGGGGTCTATTCCGGTGATCTGGATGTTTCTTACTGCTTCAAATATCAGACCGATCTTCTGCGGCAGCATGAGAAGCTCTGCGGACTCGTCTACACACAGGCCTTTGATGTTGAGTATGAGCGCAATGGTCTCAGGACTTTCGACAGGAAGGAGAAAGTGTTCGGCTATGACGAGATTGCCTGCGGCGGGGATATGGGCATTTGCGATCTGGTGCAGCCTGCCTATATCGGAATTGAGGGCGAGCCGGTGAGAAGATGCCTGCCGGGCTCGGAATTCTCCGCTAATGTTATAGGTATGAACTGGTCAGAGAAGGACTACGGTGAGGTGACACTGCACTGGGTGCTTGAAGGTACGGACACGAAGGGAGTCCGGTTCGGTGCCGGCGATGTGCGCCGGGGTCTGCCTTCGGCCGAAGGTATGAAATCAGAAGAGTCTTTATATGCCGGTGAGACCGGATTTTCATATCCCCGGTACACGAAGAATACGAAGACGATCGATTTCACACTCCCGGACAAGGAGGGCGTCGCTGTCCTGACCGTGTGGCTTGAAAAGGACGGGGTAAAGATCGCAAAGAACTTCATAT
>JAFTFD010000263.1 GCA_017449745.1 Lachnospiraceae bacterium | reverse complement strand
TGCAGAAGACACCCACCAAGCGCATGGAGAAAAAAGTCTATCCCAACGATCCCTGCCCTTGCGGAAGCGGCAAAAAATATAAGAACTGCCACGGGCGCGGAATAGCTTAAGGAAAACTGGTACCCGGAAACAGAAAGGATATTTGAAATATGGTAGAACTTGATCAGATGAAGATCGAGCTGGGTGGAAATAAGGAAGCGCTGGAGCATGCGGTGGATTCCCTGAACCTGCCATTCAAAAAACAGCGCATCGAGGAGCTGTCCAGAGAAATGGAGGCCCCTGATTTCTGGAATGACACGGACAGAGCCAACGGCAAAATGAAAGAGCTCAAGGATATGCAGAAAACTGTGGACGAGGCGGATGGCCTTTGCGCGCAGTATGAGGATATCCTGTCCCTGATCGAGATGGGAAACGAGGACAATGACACGTCCATGATCCCCGAGATCCGGGCAGAGCTCGACAGCTTCGAGGAAAAGCTTGAGGAAATGCGCCTCTCGACGCTTCTCACGGGAGAGTATGATGCGAACAATGCGATCATTTCCCTGAATGCCGGCGCCGGCGGAACGGAGAGCTGCGACTGGTGTTCCATGCTCTTCCGCATGTATTCCAAGTGGTGCGACAAGAAGGGCTTCACCATGGACGTCATGAACATGGTAGACGGAGATGAGGCCGGGATCAAATCCGTGGATTTCCAGATCAACGGCACAAACGCGTACGGATTTTTAAGAAGTGAGCATGGCGTACACCGTCTGGTCCGCATCAGCCCGTTCAATGCACAGGGCAAGAGACAGACGTCCTTTGTCTCCTGCGAGGTAATGCCGGAGCTGAATACGAATATTGATATCGAGATCAACCCGGACGATATCCGGATCGACACATACCGCTCCAGCGGCGCCGGAGGACAGCACATCAACTCGACGAGCTCGGCGATCCGTATCACCCACTTCCCTACGGGAATCGTGGTCACCTGCCAGAACGAGCGAAGCCAGTTCCAGAATAAGGACAAGGCCTTCGAGATCCTCCGCGCAAGACTTTATATGCGCAAGAAACAGGAGGAGGCCGAGATGTTAAACGGCATCCGCGGAGACGTCAAGGAGATCGCATGGGGCAGCCAGATCCGCTCCTATGTCCTGCAGCCGTATACGCTGGTCAAAGACACAAGGACGGACGAGGAGACCTCCGATGCGCAGGGCGTGCTGGACGGCAGCATCGACCGCTTCATCAATGCGTATCTCAAGATGGAAGCGAACCGCAAACTTGAGGCGGCTAATCAGATCTAAGTGGGACAGGGGGACAGTCACTTTGTCCCATTTTCGAGGGGACATGGGTGGTACAAGGAACCTGTCCCTGTGTATCATCACCATGTATCATCCCTCTCGTGCCCGAGGCTGTGCCTCATCTCAATAATGCAATAAAAATCAGCCATCTGCCTGTCGCTGTGACAGAGCAAATGGCTGTATTTTTTGGATCTATTTTGAAAAAGAAAGATGAGAAAACGGGACAAAGTGACTGTCCCCCTGTCTCAGAAAACGGGACAAAGTGACTGTCCCCCTGTCTCATGTGCCTCGGCACAGACTCTTACTGGTTCACTGCCTGATCAAAAGCGGCGAGATCCGGATTCTCGCGGTGCTCTTTGGTGTAGTTCTCGTAAGCCGGCTTTTTGTGTGTCTGGCTTGCCCAGATCTCATCGGCGACCGGTGCCCACTCAGCGGCGTAAGCGTCGCACTTGGAGCAGAGGTGGTCGACTTCCTCAGGGGACTCCTGGTTGGTCTGGTGCGCCCCGGTCTCCTTGACGATCTTGCGCAGCAGGTCCGGGTTCTCCAGCATCGGGCAGGGACGAAGGTGGTTGCGGTTAAACGGCTGTCCCTCGTGATACATCTTAAAGAGCGGGCTCTGCAGCATCTCCAGGATCGAATTGTCGTGGATATTCGTGTTGGAGAAGTGGATGAAAACGCAGGGCTCCGCATCGCCGTTGGAGTTGATGTGGAAATAGTTGCGTCCTCCGGCAATGCATCCGCCGACGTATTCGCCGTCATTCTGGAAGTCCATCGGGAAGAACTCGATGCCGATCTCGGGAGAGCGCACGTAGCGGATCCTCTCGATCATATTTCTGCGCTGCTCGACAGTGGGCATCAGTTCCGGCGCGGCGTTGTTGCCGACCGGCATCAGGTGGAAATAGAAACCGAATCTTGCACCCTTTTCTTCCAGCAGATGGAAGAAGGCATCGCTTGTAACGGCCTCGATATTATCTCTCGTGTAGCAGATGGAAGTCCCGAAGATGATCCCGTGTTTTTTGAGAAGGTCCATGGCATTCATGACCGCAGCATAATGGCCGTCGCCGCGGCGCGCGTCATTTGTCTCCGGTGTTCCCTCGATCGAGAGCATGAATGTGATGTTGCCGAGCTCACGTACTTTCTCACACATCTCGTCGTTGATGAGTGTGGAGTTGGAGAAAAGACCAAAGAAGCAGTCATTGTGCTTTTCCGCGAGGCGGTAGATATCCTTCATGCGGACAGTAGGCTCGCCGCCGGTCATCAGATACAGGTGCGTTCCGAGCTCTTTTCCCTCGGAGACGATCTTGTCCATATCCTCGTAGGAGAGGTTGGATTTGTGACCGTAGGTGCCGGACCAGCATCCGATGCAGTGCATGTTGCAGGCCATGGTGGGATCGAACAGGATCAGCCACGGAATGTTACAATCATATTTTTTGCGGGTCTCGCGGATCGTCTTTGTGCCGCGCAGCATCGATTCATACCCGAGATTCAGGAGCATGGTCTTTGCGTAGTGCGGATCTGTCTCTTCAATGACGCGGTTGATATACTTAACCCAGCGATTTTCGGGGTTGGAGACATACTCACGGACTTTCTGCAGAGTCTCGGCCTTGGCGCCGTCACCGTAGAATTTGGCGACCAGGTCTACGATCTTAAGATACGTCTGAGTTTTGTCTTCGGTTTTGTTCAGGTGTTTTAATAATCCGTCAGCTAACAGGGAAAGTGCCTGACGCTCGGCTGCATGCTGCAGATTCTGTGCTGTTCCTGCCATTTCAAATGCCTCCGTTACAATTTACTCTTATATGTGTTCAATGTGTATTCTAGCGCGAATAATTTTGAAATTCATCGGACAAATTAGAAAAACTGTGGCAGTCTGCAGAACAATAACGGCAGCAGGATCCGGCAAAAAAAGTATGCAGTATGCAGCTGCATCCTTGGCAATTGGGCAAAATATTTTATGAAAAAGTACAGCTGCGCGTCGCGGCATCCCGTAAAAAAAATCACATATGAGAAGTTTGCTGAAAATTGTCATGATAAACAGGTAAAAAAACCAAAAAGACAAGATATTATGACAACAAAATGTCTTTTAAAACAATTTTGGAAATTATATAATAATTAATAGATAAGTATATACAATATTGAAGAGAGGAGGTAACCTGATTGAACAATGAGCGTGTCAAGGTACTTGTGAACATTTATCTCGACAAATATAATGACTTGATCAAAGAGGGAAATGATACCCGTGATAAATGGGCTGCTGTTTCCTGCTGCGTGAAACAGTGGGATCTCAGCGCAGAGCACTTCAGAGACATGTTCGCCATGTCAATGAAAAAGGCTGTCTCTCTCATGGAAGAAGGTGCTTCCAGGCCAGTAGAAGGAATACTGATGTTGTGCGACAGCGGCAGGGAAGAACAGGTTCGCAATGTCTTTGATGCATTACTGGCTCCGGATGGCGGTGATATCAGTCAGCGCCAGGACAGGATCGTACAGTTTGTGAAACAGATCAATGCCATGCTGGAAGAGGAAGCCCCTGCCATGTGGCATTATAATCATAAGATCCGTACAGCGATCCGGTATCTCTCTTTTATCCGGCCGCAGGAAAACTATTATTTCAGCGCCGCGGATGCGGCAGCTTTCTGCGGGTATACGGAGGTCGAGGAGGAGATCGGCTTTGACAAGCAGCTAAGACTCCAGAATTACTACCATGTCTGTGATGACCTGGCAGAGTATCTTATGACGAGAGAGGACCTGCGGGCAAAACTTGCCCGGAGCCTTGAACTGAAGGCAAAGGAGTGCGGGGACCCGGATCTGTCGGGAATCGATCCCAGGATGCACATCATGGCTGCGGATCTGATGATCAGCGCATACCGCAGCGGGTTCTATGCGGAAAAAGCCGCGAATCGTAAATCCAGGATCAGCACATCCTCCCAGAGAAGGATCGAGAGGATGATGCAGAGAGCAAAATTCTTAAATGAGAGGGAAAAGATCGTCGACAGCTTTGATGAGATCGTAGCGCTCGAAAGGCAGAACGAGATCCCTGATCTTGCCGGACATATCGCGGTGCACGAGTCGTTCGGAGAAGGCGTTATCAAAGAGCAGACCGGCCGCTATCTCCTCATAGATTTCGGTACGGTGACCAAGAAATTCGCCCTGCCGGGAGTCGTACTGAACGGGTATCTGACCTTTGAAGGGGAGGATATAGCAGGAAAGTGCCTGCTGATGCAGGAGGTGGAAAAGAAGCGCAAGGAGATCGAGAACAAGCTCACAAGTGTGGACGTACAGCTGCAGATGCTGGAGTGAGCCGGAGAGCACAAGATACCAGGAAAGCGATCCTGATGGCGGGGATGGAGACATCGCGCCGCCGGGATCGCCTTTTTTATGTCTGGGACGGAGGTCTGAGTGTCCTGGCGTTTTATGATTTTTACTGAAAAATGGATTGACACGAAGGCACGCCTGCTATATTTTAATAGTCAGTCGCATATCACGCTAGGGGAGCAGATGCTGAGAATGCGAGGACGATACGGTGAGACCGAAGGCTTAAGGTCAAAGGCGGTTTTCCTGTTTAGTCATCGCAGACCCTCATTACTTGACCCGGGTAATACCGGCGTAAGGAAGCAGAGAATTCCATAAGGTATCGGCAGCATTTTTACATGCTGCGGGTCCGGCTTGCCCGGGCTTTGGATGCCGGCGGGATTCGCACGCCCCTCCTGCACTCATGACAAGGAGGTTTTATTATGTCTTTTTTTGCTGTATTAACTGAGGACGGAAGCTACGCACTGACATCGGCTGGATACACGGTCCTGACGGTGATCATGCTGGCGATGCTGGTGGGAGCCTGCTATTTCACAAAGGCAGACCAGAAGATCAAAATGGGAACGAGACACCTGATGTTCGCGTCTATCGCGCTGGCACTTGCCTATGTGACGAGCTTTATCAAGCTTTTCGAAATGCCTATGGGCGGAGCGGTCACCTTCTTTTCCGTTTTCTTTATCACACTGGTCGGATACTGGTATGGCCTCGGCCCCGGGCTTCTGGCGGCAACAGCGTACGGTATCCTGCAGCTGATCATCGACCCTTATATCATCAGCCTGCCGCAGATGTTCTTTGATTACATCTTCGCGTTCGGTGCGCTCGGCCTCTCCGGACTGTTCACCAATTCGAAGTATGGCATGATCAAGGGATATCTGGTCGCGATCTTCGGCAGATTCGTCTTTTCTTTCCTCTCCGGTGTTATTTTCTTTGGCATGTATGCCCCGGAAGGCATGAATCCCGCTGTGTATTCTGCAGTCTACAACGGCAGCTATATCGCAGCGGAGGGAGTCATTACCATTATTTTGCTCATGATCCCGGCAGTTTCGAATGCTCTTAAAAAAGTTAAAAACATGGCGACAGCATAAATATGAGGTGCACGTTGAAAGACTGGCCTGCGATGAGAAGAAATATAGTGCTTTCGATCTTTCCGATGGTCGTTTTTTCACTGCTGTATGAGATCGTTTTCTTTTTTCTGAACTATCTGCTGCAGGCGGCAGCTATGCATGCAGGCGGAGCAGTTTTCGCGTGGCTTACCAGAAATGAAGCGGACATGAGGGCGCTGATCACAGCGCTCTCCATGTCCGCTGCTTTTTTGCCCGTCATGAGGACGGCCAGATCGGAGATCCGATATGCCCGTTACAAGGCGGCCGATAAAGGAAAAGACTCAGAGGCTGGCTACAGAGCTGCTTCGAAAACGAGGATCAGCTCCCTGGTCTTTCCTGGAGCGGTCTTATTGTCCGCAGGCCTCAATCTCCTGATCAGCATGACCGGGCTCGGTGCCCTGGCCTCAGAGGCGGGGGCGGCGCAGTTAAGGAGCAGCCTTATGATGGGAGTCCTGGTCTATGGGATCCTGGCTCCTTTTCTTGAGGAGTGTGTTTTCAGGGGCATCACATTGAACCGCCTGATCGCTTATGCGGGGATGTCTGTTCCGGCAGCGGCATTTGTTTCTTCCCTTCTGTTCGGCCTCTATCACGGAAATGTGCCGCAGATGATCTATGCCTTTCTTATGGGATACCTGTTCTGCATGGTTTATGGACGGACGGGCTTATTTTTGCATCCGTTTGTCCTACATGCTTCCTGCAATATCGTTTCTTTATTCTTATCTTACACGGAGCTGTACAGCCTGCTTTGCACACCGGCGTGGTGTGCTGCTTTCCTGGCTGCAGGAGCCCTTCTTACCTTATTTTCTCTTCGTTCTGAATGATATCCTATGATATACTAGAGAAGGCCAGTGTCATAAAGTATGGTCACTGGCTGTTACAACGAAAGCAGATATAAAACAGAATATGGGGAAGGGCTATGATAAAAACAAGACTTACAGATGGATGGAAAGTTTACAGAGACAAGGACGCGTTCTCGCTGGTCTATACATTGCCGGCAGATGCGGCGGATGTTTCGGTTCCTTACGATGCAATGTGGCATGAGCCGCAGGATCAGTACGCGGTCAGCGCCGGCAGGACCTGCTATCTGGACGGGGGAGTCTATCATTATTATAAAGAGCTGGATATTCCGGAGTCGATGCGGGGAGAAAAACTGATCCTTCGTTTTGACGGCGTATTTTCCAAATCCTATGTATATCTCAACGGCTCCCAGGTGGGACAGGGAGATTTCGGCTACATCGGCTATGACTGCGATATCACGGATTATGTCCGCTACGGCGGTAAAAATATCCTGCTGGTCGTAGGCAAGACGGCAGCGCTGTCCAGCCGTTGGTACAGCGGCGGCGGGATCTGCAAGGACGTGTGGCTCCTGGAAGGAAAAAATGCCTATATCACTCCGGGCTCTTTCTATCTTGATACGCTGGAGATCACAGACCGCGGTCCCGTCGTGAATCTGTGCGCGCAGGTCACCAGTATGGAAGCCTTTGCGCAGGACCTCACGATCAGGCTGACCGTGACCGGAGAAGAGGGGTATACCTTCTGCAGGACATTCCTGATGCGTGTTCATGCAGCAGGAACAGGCGAGCTCACACACAGAGTCCTTCTGGACGGAGCCCTCGCATGGAGTGAGGACGCGCCGCACAGATACAACTGCAGGCTGGAAGTGCTCCGCGGTGATGAAGTGCTTGACAGCGAGGATCTCTGCACCGGTTTCCGCACACTGTCCTGGGACGCTGCCCGCGGACTGAGCGTGAACGGAAAGACCGTGAAACTGCGCGGCGGGTGCGTGCATCACGATGAGGGCATGCTCGGCGGCGTTTCCTATTATGACTTTGAGTACCGGCGCATCAAGAGAATGAAAGAAGCGGGATTCAATGCGATCCGTTCCGCGCACAACCATGCGGCACCGGCTCTTCTTGATGCCTGCGATGCGCTCGGCGTATTTGTCCTGGACGAAGTCTGCGACATGTGGACCAAGATGAAGGGATACGAGGATTATACGCAGTATTTCAGCAGCTCCTGGAAGAAGACCGTAAAGGCAATGGTGGAAGACGACCGCAGGCATCCGTGCGTCGTCGGATATTCGACCGGCAACGAGATCTCGGATATCTGCACGGAAAAGGGAATCGAGACCAGCCATGAGATCTATCATTATTTTAAAGAGCTGGACGGCACCAGATTCGTCACTAACGGGATCAACGGCGCATTCGCAGCCGGCGACGGACTCTTAAAGATCGCTTCGGACCTGACAGGGCAGGATGAATCCGCCTTTGCCGACGGAGATGTCAATAAGTTCATGTTCCTGATGGCGACGCAGATGGGCAATATCGTCAGGCACCCGGTGATCAGCGGGATCCTGGAGCAACTGGATTCCTCTATGGACGTCATGGGTTATAACTATATGACATCCCGCTACGCCCCGGATGCGGTCAGCTATCCGGACCGCCTCATGCTGGGAACGGAGACCTATCCCAAACAGATCGCGGAGAACTGGAGAAATATTACGGCGATCCCCCAGTGCATCGGCGATTTTACATGGACCGGATGGAACTATACCGGAGAGTTGGGAGAAACTCCCGACAATTATCCCGCATGGAATAATGAGAGCGGAGATCTCGATACGACCGGCGCACGCAAACCGGTCTCCTATTACAGAGAGATCGTTTTCGGCCTCAGGACTGCCCCTTACATCTGTGTTCGTCCGCCTCAGAGCTTTGGCGTGCCGAGGCAGTTCGGACCCTGGAAGTTCACGGACGCAGTGGAGAGCTGGAGTTTTGCACAGGAAGAATTTACGGAAAATAATCCGGAGCACATCCTGGAGGTCGAGGTCTACTCGCCTGCAGCGGAGGTGGAGCTGTTCCTGAACGGAAGATCCCTTGGCAGAAAACAGACAGGGGATGCCGCCGATGATTATGCTATTTTTGAAGTTCCGTATGAGAGAGGCGTTCTCAAAGCAGTCAACTGCGGAGACGGCAGGTCGGAGAGCACGGTTTTAGAGTCTGCGGGAGACGCAGAGTCCATGGTCCTTGCGGCAGAGACCGGCAGCCCGCTCAAATACAGTGAAGGCCTTATCTTTGTGAATATCGGATTTGAAGATGAAAAGGGCAGAAAGGTCTTCGGCGCCGGCGAGACGCTTACGATCGAGTGCGAGGGTGTGCAGATCCTGGCCTTCGGCAGCACCGGGCAGACGCACAGAGCCGGATTTACAGAGCCCGAGATCCGCTTTGAGGGCAGCAACGCCCTGGCGATCCTCAAAAAGACAGGGACAGTCGGCCGCGTGAAAATTACCTGCAGGGAGAATGGCCTTTCTGCGGAGTACAGCCTGTGAGCAGTACCTGCAAGTTTCTGGTGCTTTTTAGTAAAAAAAATGTAACACATTACACAGAAATCCTGATTCGTCCAATTGCAATTTTAAAAGGGGCAATCTAAAATAGAAATATAGTAATTCTTTAGTCAAATAGTCATATAGTAATAAGTCTGCGAATGCGCAAAGGAAAAGCTTAAAATAACTGCTTGACGGGAAAGGCATTCAATAGAATCATAGCCGGAGGAAGTGCCATGAACAATGGGAAACAGGAAGTCCATCTCGAGATCCAGTATGGCGATAATGCCATTTCCAGGGAAGCTCTGATCGACAAGGCAAGGGAAGTCTGGATTGCGACAGGGCATGATCCCAAGAAGGTCGAAATGATCGACCTGTATGTAAAACCGGAAGAGAACCGGGTGTATTATGTCGTCAATAAATGCGAGACAGGCAGTTTTCCTCTGTTCTGATTCACAGCCTCCCGACAGACAGGAATATTGCGGCGCGGAAAGGTATGATTTAAGGTTCAGATATTGGCAGGCGGATGTGCAGACATGTCCGCCTGCTTTTTCAGTCATATGCGCCAGGGCTCTTGGGGACCTGGCAGAAATACACTAAGGCTCATATGCCGGACAAAAATATGTCTTTGGTCATCTGGGCCGGACACAAGGTAAGAAAGGAAAAACATGGATAAAAAGGCAGTCAGCGAGATCAGGAAGATCCTGGGCAAGGATCATTGCAGGGTAGACAGGATCACCGGATGTTTTGTGGGAGAAGACGGAGAGATCATCACAAACTTAAAGGACACGTTCCTGGCCATGCCGGAGGAAGACCTTGAGAAATACTGCGAGATCTTCAGGAAGACTCTCTCGGGAAAGCTCGGCAAAAATCTCTACAATATGGAATTCCCGATCGCGGAAGAACTGGATGAGGGCAAGCAGGTGCAGCTGTACCGCCTCCTCAGGTCTGACTTTACAGACCCGGAAATGACGGACAGGTTTCTGCATACGATCATCGAAAACCTCGATATGGCGGGGAGATACCTGATCATCCTGGCAAAAGGCAATTACGACATTCCGGCAAAGACAAGCGACGGGGCGGACCTGGAGGATGCCTCGGATTACGTCTATATGTTCCTGCTGTGCTGCATCTGCCCGGTGACTGAGGTGAAGGAAGGGCTTTGCTTCGACGAGACGACGCTGACTTTCGTCAACAAGAGAACGGACCTGGGCGTGCAGATGCCGGAGCTGGGATTCCTGTTCCCTGCCTTTAACGACAGGCTTCCGGATATCCATTCCCTGCTGTACTACGCGAAAAAGGAAGATGAGCGCCATCCGGAGCTGATCGACGGGATCATAGGAGCGGATATTCCGGTCACGGAGACAGCGCAGAAGGAGCTCTTCTCCGAGGTGGTCGAACAGGCGCTCGGAAGAGACTGCAGCTTTGACAACGTAAAGGCGGTCACGGAAGCAGTCAATGAGATGATCAAGGAAGAAAAAGACAATCCGGAACCTCTGGAGCTCGGAAAGGCGGAGCTGCGCAGGATCCTGGACACCAGCGGCGCACCGCGGGAAGTTACGGGAGAGCGGTTCGACGCAGTCTTTGACGAGCAGATCGGAGAGGGCGGCAGCCTCTCCGCAGAGAATATCGGAGGGCGTTCCGTGATGGAGATCCGCTCCCCCAGCATCAAAATTTCTGTGAAATCGGATATGTCGGCGATGATCACGACCCGCATCCTGGACGGGATGGAGTATCTGCTGATTCCCGTGCAGGACGATGTCGAGCTGAACGGGATCAGGATCAGGCCGCAGAACACAGGGAGATAGCCATGGGTCCTGCCAATTCAGTGAGCATATTGTTTATGGCGGCGGCAGCTGTCCTGGCAGTGAGCCTTGTCGTGATCCTGTGGCAGTACCACCGGCTCCGCAGCGCCTTTGAGCGCCTGCAGGAGACCTTAAAGGACTTGGAGAGCCTAAATTTCCGCCTGCGGGCTGAGCGCCACGATCACCTGAACCAGATGCAGGTGGCCTATGGCCTGCTGGAACTCAACGAGTACGAGGAACTGCGCAAATACATGGAGCCGCTGGTAAAGCTGCAGCTAAAGACAGGCAAGGCCATGCGCACGGCAAAACCCGCCATCAACGCGCTGCTGATGGCAAAACTCCAGGAGGCGGAGTCCTGCGGCGTCGATCTCTACATAGAAGTCCACTCGTCTCTGGATAAGCTCGCGATCCCGGACTGGGATCTGTGCAGGATCCTCTCCAACCTGATCGACAATGCGATCACGGCAGCGGGCGCGGGAATGTCAGATGGCGATAAGCTGGAAGGGGATGAAAACGCCGGAGCCGAAGGGAAGGCCCGCCGGCAGGGCAGGGTCGATATAGAGATCTCGGAAGATAAAGAAAACTATTGTTTTTGCATCAGAAATAACGGGCGCAGGATCCCCGAGCAGGACAGGGAAAAAATATTCAGAAGCGGATTTACCACCAAGAAGGATCCTGAGCACGGCATGGGACTTTCAATCGTTAAGGAGCTGCTGCAGAAATACAGCGGACAGATCCACGTCGATTCCGACGATGAGAAAACGGAATTCTCCTTTGCCTTGAAAAAGCAGACTGCCTGAATGACATTTCAGCACTCCAAATGTATAATTCAGGACCTTTGTATGGATGCTCCGGGGAAAATACTATATAGTGATCACTATCAGATAGTAACCCAGATTCATTAAAGGAGGAACGCGGATGGCATCAATTCAGATCATTGGGATCGTACTGCTTGTCCTCGGACTGGCACTGATCGGTGTGGAAATGGCCATTCCCGGATTCGGAGCTCCGGGGATCTGCGGGATCATCTCTCTGGGCGCGGGCGTTGCCATGACGGCCAGAAGCCTGCAGCAGGGAGTTGTGATCGTGATCGTTATCATCGTGATCCTGGCGGTAATGATGGCCGTGATCATGACGATCCTCAGTTCGAAAAAGGTGAAAGGACCGATCGTTCTGGAAGAGGAAGTTAAGGGCGGACAGTACCTTAGCAGCTCCGATCTGGAATACCTGGTGGGAAAGAAAGGGACGGCCGTTACGGACCTTCGCCCTGCAGGAAAAGGAAAGTTTGAAGGTATCGAATTCGATATCCTCTCCGACGGAAAATATATCCGGAAGGGAGAGGAAATCGAAATCATCAGGATCCGGGAGAACCGAATCATCGTTTCCAGCATTGGTTAGCGTTTACGCGGAAAGGAGTGCACAGTATGGCAGAAGTAACCGGAAAAATCATCGTATTGATCATTGTTTTGGCGCTGGTGATCCTCTTTTTCTGCATGGTCCCGGTAGGACTGTGGATCTCTGCAGTGGCTTCAGGCGTCAAGATCGGAATTTTCAATCTCGTCGGCATGAGGCTCCGGCGCGTAAAACCGGCCAAGATCGTCATGCCGATGATCAAGGCAACGAAAGCCGGCATGGACGTGAAGGTCAATCAGCTGGAAGCGCATTACCTGGCAGGCGGTAACGTCGATAAGGTCGTCAACGCCCTGATCGCGGCGGAGAGAGCCGGGATGGAACTATCTTTCGAGCAGGCTTCGGCTATCGACCTGGCTGGCAGAGACGTCTTTGAGGCGGTGACGATGAGCGTCACACCGAAGGTCATTGAGACGCCCCTTATCTCTGCGGTTGCCAAGGATGGTATCGAACTGCTGGTCAAGGCAAGGGTCACTGTCCGCACGAATATCGAGAGACTGATCGGCGGCGCCGGCGAGGCGACGGTCCTGGCCAGAATCGGTGAGGGTATCGTCACGACAGTCGGTTCCTCCCGGACACACTCAGAGGTTCTGGAGAATCCGGATGAGATCTCCAAAGTCGTCCTCGGCAAAGGCCTGGATTCGGGCACAGCGTATGAGATCATTTCCATTGATATAGCGGACATCGACATCGGCAGGAACATCGGCGCCAACCTGCAGAGCCTGCAGGCGGAGGCGGATAACAAGATCGCGCAGGCAAGGGCAGAAGAAAGACGTGCTATGGCCGTCGCTCTTGAACAGGAAATGAGAGCCGCTGTCGTAGAGGCGGAGGCTGAAGTGCCTCGCGCCATGGCTGAGGCTCTGCGCAACGGATCCATGGGTGTTATGGATTATTACCGGCTGCAGAACGTGCAGGCTGATACGCAGATGAAGAAAGAGATCGGAAAAGGCGTTGATAACTACACGAGCCGCAAACCGGATAATAAACTGGGACCTGTTTCGACACCGGAGAACTAGAGATGAAAAATGAACAGGCAGAGGAAAAGAGGATCCCTGTCCTGATCGCAGATGATGAGCCGCAGATCCGCATGATCCTGACGAAGATGATCGAAAGGCACGGCGGATTTGCGGTGACAGCAGCAGTATCGGACTTTGCAGGGGCGATCGCGGCGTTTACGTCGCATCGCCCCCGGGTCGTGTTCATGGACATCGATCTTGCGGACGGGATCAGCGACAGCGAAGGAATCAAGGGCAGGAGCGGTCTGGCCTGCGCGAAGATCATGACGGACCTCGATCCGCAGGTGAAGATCGTATTTGCGACAGCGCACAGCGAGTATATGGCAAATGCCTTTGAGATCTACGCCTTCGATTATCTTGTCAAGCCGTTCGACATGCAAAGGCTCGGCAGGACCCTGGATAAGCTCAGCAGAGAATGCGCAGCCGCAGCAGCGCCTGGCAGTGATCCCATCGGACATGTATCTGCAACTGCAGAGGGGACAACAAAAGAAACGGCCAAGGAAACTGCCGGAGATCCCGAGGGAGAGCCCAGGAGAGAGGAACCTAAACGCCTGATCGTAAAAGGCAGGGAGAAGACCTGGTTCATCGACCAGAAAGAGATCATCATGATCGAACACCGGAACGGCTCCAGTGTTATCGTGACGGACACAAGAGAGTATGAAACCTCCCTGGCGCTTGCCAGCCTCGAGGAGTCTCTGGATCCGAGGATCTTTTTCAGGTGCCACAAATCCTATATCATCAACACTGAGCGGATCACCAGCGCGGAAGTCTACGGCCGATGGACCTATGTCATTCACCTGAAGGGAACGGAGAGCACCGCCCTGATGACGGCGCAGAATTATGAGCAGCTGAAAAAACGGCTGTGAAACAAAAATCATATTAAGATCTGATGACAGGCAGACATCTTCCCAAGGGGCACACCGCGATGCAGCAGGCCGGAGCCGGAGAGGATGTCTGTTTTTATGAGCTGACATGATGCCTGTTCTTTATGGGCTGACATTAATTTGTTTTTAATTGGTATTTTAGAGGCTGTTCCTGTAAGATATTCTATATCGGGGCAGAAAGCCCTTGGGTGCAGGCAAAATATTAAACGTTCTGAGTATCGATACAGGGTGGCTAAACAGATGAGTACAATATTGATCGTAGAAGATGAAGCCAAGATCGCGAGATTCGTGGAGCTGGAGTTAAAGCATGAGGGCTACGAAGTCCTCAAGGAGACAGACGGCAGAAACGGCCTCGAGACAGCACTGCAGCAGGAGATCGACCTGATGCTGCTGGACGTCATGCTGCCGGGACTCAACGGTCTTGAAGTCCTGCGCAGGTTCCGGCTGCAGAAGCCGGATACGCCGGTGATCCTGCTGACGGCAAGGGATGCTGTCATGGATAAAGTGTCCGGCCTTGACGCCGGAGCGGATGACTATGTCACCAAACCCTTTGCCATAGAAGAACTCCTCGCGAGGATCCGCACCGCACTTAAGAGAAAGGGCAGCAGGGAGACCCAGACGAACCGTCTGAGCGTCGGACGCGTCACACTCGACGTCGACCGCCATGAGGTGACGGTCGACGGCACATCCGTGGAGCTGACCAACCATGAATTTGAACTGCTCCGCGTCCTGATGGAAAACAAGAACATCGTTATGGACAGGGCAAGGCTCATCGAGCGCGTGTGCGGCTATGATTACATAGGCGAGACCAACGTCATCGATGTCTACGTTCGTTACCTGAGAGTAAAGATCGACGACCGCTTCGGCATCAAGCTGATCCAGACCGTGCGCGGCGTCGGCTATGTGATACGGGACAACGCCTGACGGAAACTGCTTGACGCCTGATGGAAACTGTACGACGCCTGCGATTTTCTGTCATTATGGATCGTGAATAGATATTGTTACTATTCACGGTCCCTCCACACTGCATTCGCAAAACCACGCGTTGCACGCGTGCAACACCTGCTTACGCAGGTGAGTTTTGCTCATAAGGTGGAGGTTCCTGCTTCACAGTCACATAATGACAGAAATCACAGTCTTACGTGCAAGCACGACGCCTGTGATTTTCTGTCATTATGGACCGTGAATAGTAACGAAGGAGTAAAATGCCCGAATCTGAGAAAAAACGCTCCGGCGGCAAAAATGTGACCAGCTCCATTGCCAGGAGGATCAATGCGTCCGTCTGGCTGGACAAGCTGGAGAGCTATGTGTTTCTGAACGTTGCGATCCTCGCAGCGCTTTTTGTCATGCTCGTTCTCTATAGTATCGGATGGACGCCTGCGGGAGACCTGACAGCCGTGGAGCTGTTAAAAGAAATCAGGGACATGGAGTTTACAGGAGACTCCCTCAGGAATCTGGTGATGGAGATCCACTTTGCAAGCGGAGAGATCAGGACTACAGCGCTGGGCTCCTGGATCGAATTTCTGCTGCCGGTCGGCGTTATAGTAACAGCAGGCGAAGGAATCGATCTTTTTACGTCTCTTTTCGGCGCGCATAAGATCCTTAAAAAGCTGCGCCCTTTGGATGAGATCGTAGCGAGAGCGACGGCGATCAGCAAGATCTCCTTAGACCAGACCAAGATCGAGCATCTTGAGGAAGCGATCCGGACAGCCTCGACACAGGACGGACAGGTGCATCTCAGCACCGGCGACAGCGATCTGAGGAAGGTGGAGTCCGCGCTGAACCAGCTGCTTCTTAAAATGGAAGACAGCTACCGGCAGCAGACAAGATTTGTTTCGGATGCTTCCCATGAGCTGCGCACGCCGATCGCCGTGATCCAGGGATATGCGGATATGCTGGACCGCTGGGGAAAAGAGGACCCGGAGATCCTGCAGGAGGGGATCACGTCCATCAAAAATGAGTCGCAGCATATGAAAGAGCTGGTGGAGCAGCTTCTCTTCCTGGCAAGGGGAGACAGCGGGCGAAACACACTGCACAAGGAAAAAACGGATCTCAGGGAACTGATCGCAGAGGTCTGGGAAGAATCCTCCATGATCGATCCGGATCACGAATATGTTTTCATAAGTGCCGGAAAGGAACTCAGGGTCGGCGCGGACGAGGCTTCCTCAGGGAACATTACATTGCCGGCAGCGCCTCCGGCGTTTGTAGAAGTCGATGTTTCCATGGTCAAACAGTCCGCCCGCATTTTTGTCCAGAACGCGGCAAAATACTCCGAGCCCGGCTCCACGATCCGCCTTTCCGTCAATAGTTCCGGAGGCAAGGTCAGCTATATCGTCGAGGATGAGGGAAGCGGGATCGGAAAAGAAGACTTAAAGCACATCTTCGAGCGCTTCTACCGCTCGGACAAGGCAAGAAATTCGGACACCGGAGGAACGGGGCTCGGACTCTCGATCGCAAAGTGGATCGTGGACGCCCATGACGGCTCGATCGATGTCACCTCGAGACCTGACTTTGGCAGCCGGTTTGTGGTGTCGTTCCCCGCAGCATGATTTCGGCAGCCGGTATTTGTTATCCTAGACATTTCATGATTCCATTAGAATCAGTCATCCAGTATAAGGAGCACACAGATGATCCAGGATATTTATCCTCATATTATGTACAACCAGTTTCGCCCCGGGAAAAGCCCGGCGGACTCTGACACCGTTCTGTATTTCAAGGGGAACGAATTGATGGTCCGGATCGAAGGGGATGAGATCGCTTATCCTAAAAAGAAGGAACTCCCCGGCATAACGGATTTTCTATATCTGTTCTGTATTGATGAAGAGGACTATTACCTGGCGCGGCCCGGTGACGAGGTATGTCCGGAGGGATATCAGTTCCTTCCGCTCCGGCAGCTGAGAAGACAGGCTTCGGGACCGAGGGACCGCATTTTTGCCGCCTATACGGCGCTGCAGTTAAACGGCTGGTATAACGATAACGTTTTCTGCGGCAGATGCGGCAGCAGGACGGAACACTCCGTTGCGGAGAGAGCGATGGTCTGCCCCTCCTGTGGGAGAGTGATCTATCCGAGGATCGTCCCGGCCGTGATCGTCGCCGTAAGAAACGGCGATGAGATCCTTCTGACAAAATACGCCGGGCGCGGGCTCGGCTTCTATGCCCTGGTGGCAGGATTTACGGAAATCGGCGAGACGCTCGAGGAGACCGTGCAGAGAGAAGTCATGGAAGAGGTCGGCCTGCATGTCAAAAACATTCATTATTATAAGTCGCAGCCCTGGGGCATCGCCGATGATATCCTGATGGGATTCTACTGCGACGTGGACGGCGATACCACGATCCGCCTGGATACGACGGAACTGAAAGTCGGGGAGTGGGTCCGCAGGGAGAATGTGGAGCTGCAGCCGGACGACTTCAGCCTGACCAATGAGATGATGAAGAATTTTAAGGAAGGAATCGATCCATGAAATATGATTTGATGTGTATTGGAACGGCGATCGTGGATTCGATCATACGGGGGTTTGACCCGGAGCCGATCTCCGCATCGGGGTTCAGGGCGGAGTCAGGTTCCCTGAATGTAGGCGGAGAAGCCGTCAACGAGGCGATGGCGGCGGCAAAGCTCGGGTTGAGGACCGGCATCCTGTGCCATCTCGGTGAGGACGCAGCGGGAGATATGATCGCATCCGCGCTGATGTCCTGCGGCGTTGATACAGTTTCCGCTGTCAGGACAGCAGAGCACCCGACGCCCGTGACGACGATGTTTGTCAAGGAAGACGGGACGAGGAAATCGATCACCAACGGGGCGCATCGATACAACTTCCACCCGGAACAGTATCCGGAGAGATTCCTGGACGCGAGAGCGATCTCCCTGGGATCGTTGTTCAGAGCGCCGTTTGACGATCCCGGCATCATCAGGGAGACGATCAGGCCTGCACATGAAAAAGGCCTTCTGGTCCTGGCGGATACCAAGCTTCCTAACTTTAAGAAACTGACGCTGGATGACCTGAACGAAGTCCTGCCGATGATCGACTATATCTTCCCTAACGAAGACGAAGCCAGGTATTACACCGGCAGGGAAGAGCCGCAGGAGATGGCGGACGTCTTCCTGTCAAAGGGAATCAAAAATGTCATTATCAAGCTCGGGGCGAAGGGATGCTACTTCCGCAATGAGAAGGAAGAGATCTGCCTGGATGCCTGCAGGATCCATGCAGTTGACGCGACAGGAGCCGGAGATAACTTTATCGCGGGATTTGCAGCCGGGCTTCTGACAGGAACGCAGGGAACAGCGCCGGACAGTTCAATAGCGGCAGGCCTGGGGAACATGACTGCTGAAACGTTTTCGGAGACGGCAAAAACTCCTTTATCCCACGGGAATATCCTCCGCTTCGCGAATGCCTGCGGTGCGATCTGCGCAAGTGCAGTCGGGGCGGCAGCCGGCCTTCGCAGCCGGGAGCAGGTGCTGGAATTCCTGGAAGGACAGAATCAGGCACTGTAGTCTGCGGATACGCCATTTATGAATAAAAAATAAATTTTCGATTTTTGCTTGCATTCAAATCTGGTTAGGACTATTATATGCGTTAGGAATTAGCACTCGACCAGAATGAGTGCTAACAAATCAAAAGGTAAATCAGGAGGCTCTACCATGAAGTTATTACCCTTAGAGGACAGAGTAGTTTTAAAGCAGCTTGAAGCTGAGACCACAACAGCATCCGGAATCGTGATCCCCGGAAAAGAAAAAGAGAAGCCGCAGCAGGCAGTCGTAATCGCAGTTGGCCCCGGCAAAACAGCTGATGACGGGACAAAGATCCCCATGCAGGTCAAAGAAGGCGACAACGTTGTTTATTCCAAGTATGCCGGAACAGAAGTCAAACTGGATGAGGACACCACATACGTCATCGTCAAGCAGAGCGACATTCTTGCTATTATCGCTTAATATTTTTTCAGTAAAGACAGCTCTGCAGACAGGCAGGGCAATGTATATTTCAGGAGGAAAGAATGAAAAATCACTCTGAAAGAGCTGATTTTTCATTCACAAGGTCTGCAAAGAAGCGCCGCAGACCTTGCTGATCGCATCGGAGAAATCGCCTTCGCGAATTTCTTCTCGCGGTCTCAGCGCAAGGCGCTTCGATATGGAGGAAATCATGGCTAAGGATTTAAAGATGGGTACAGATGCCAGAACCGCTATGGCGGATGGCATTAATAAGCTTGCGGATACCGTTAAGATCACACTGGGTCCCAAGGGCAGAAACGTCGTTCTTGACAAGAGCTACGGCGCTCCCACGATCACAAACGACGGTGTTACGATCGCAAAAGAGATCGAGCTTGAGGATGCTTTTGAGAACATGGGCGCTCAGCTCGTAAGAGAAGTTGCAACCAAGACAAATGATGTCGCCGGCGACGGCACAACGACAGCTACTGTCCTGGCTCAGGCTATGATCAATGAGGGTATTAAGAACCTGGCAGCAGGCGCAAACCCGATCATCCTGCGCAAGGGTATGAAAAAGGCAACAGAGGCTGCTGTTGAAGCGATCCGCAGCATGAGCAAGGCTGTCGAGGGCAAGAAGCACATCGAGAGAGTTGCCGCTGTTTCTTCCGGCGATGACGAAGTCGGCAAGATGATCGCTGAGGCTATGGAGAAGGTTTCCAAGGACGGCGTTATCACCATCGAGGAATCCAAGACAATGCAGACAGAGCTCGATCTGGTTGAAGGAATGCAGTTCGACAGAGGTTACATCTCTGCTTATATGGCAACAGATATGGACAAGATGGAAGCGGTCCTCGATGATCCTTACATCCTGATCACAGACAAGAAGATTTCCAGCATTCAGGATATCCTTCCGCTTCTTGAGCAGATCGTAAAGATGGGTGCTAAGCTCCTGATCGTTGCAGAGGATGTTGAGGGCGAGGCTCTGACAACTCTGATCGTCAACAAGCTGCGCGGCACATTCAGCGTTGTTGCTGTCAAGGCTCCCGGCTATGGCGACAGAAGAAAGGCTATGCTGGAGGATATCGCTATCCTGACCGGCGGTACTGTTATCAGCTCTGACCTTGGCCTTGAGCTTAAGGATGCAGGTCTTGAACAGCTCGGCCGCGCGAAATCTGTCAAGGTCGAGAAGGAAGCTACCACGATCGTAGACGGACTTGGCGACAAGGCTGCCCTGAAGGCAAGAGTTGCCCAGATCAAGAAGCAGATCGAGGATACTAAGTCCGAGTTCGACAGAGAGAAGCTCCAGGAGAGACTGGCTAAGCTTGCAGGCGGCGTAGGTGTTATCCGTGTCGGCGCAGCTACCGAGACAGAGATGAAGGAAGCTAAATTCCGTATGGAAGATGCTCTGAACGCTACCAAGGCAGCAGTGGAAGAGGGCATCATTTTCGGCGGCGGTTCTGCTTACATCCACGCAGAGAAGAAGGTCGCTGAGGTCGTTGCAGCACTTGACGGCGACGAGAAGACCGGCGCGAAGATCGTCATGAAGGCTCTGGAGGCACCTCTGTACCAGATCGCGATCAACGCAGGCCTTGACGGATCTGTCATTGTCAATAAGGTCAAAGAGTCCGCTGAAGGCATCGGTTTCGATGCAGTCACAGAGGAATATGTTGATATGATCGCAGACGGCATCCTGGATCCCGCAAAGGTCACCAGAAGCGCTCTGCAGAACGCTACCAGCGTTGCATCCAGCTTCCTGACAACAGAAGCTGCCGTTGCAAACATCAAAGAGCCCGCACCTGCAATGCCTGCAGGGGGAGCCGGCGCTGGGATGTATTGATTAACGAGTCATGCAAAATCGTAAATAAGAAAGACCGCGGAGGAGCTTGCTCATCCGCGGTCTTTCTTGTTTTCGATTTTATAAGACGACAAACGATATGAACGCAGCTGCGAAGCAGCGTAGTGAATATTGTTTGTCGAGCATGACTCGACGAGCTGCTTAGCGACAAACGCACCTTCGCTGCTCTCAGAGTGCTAAGAGCCCTGCGGGCTCCGTGAATGAGCGTAGTCTCGAAGAGACGAAGCGAATATGTTTGTCGGCCCAGCTCGTATTGCGCGAATATCGTTTGTCGAGCATGACTCGACGAGCTGCTTAGCGACAAACGCACCTTCGCTGCGCTCAGAGTGCTAAGAGCCCTGCGGGCTCCGTGAATGAGCGTAGTCTCGAAGAGACGAAGCGAATATGTTTGTCGGCCCAGCTCGTATTGCGCGAATATTGTTTGTCGAGCATGACTCGACGAGCCACATCTTCCTTCTCAAACGTTTATATTGCGCAAAATTCCAAATTGCGTTATATTTTTATAAATTTTTGGAGAGAATCACGAAATGGGAAATTTCCGGAATGAGGCACAGCATCAATGGTAGAGCAGAATGGATATGAACTGTCGGTGATCCGGCGCGGCGTCGGAATCGATGACAGTCTGGCAACAGAAAAGAATTATGAGAATGCACCGCAGGAACTATACGATGCATTGATCCGCAGGATCAGGAAATATCACCCTTCCGATGATATTTCCCTGATTGAGCGCGCCTATGATGTTGCCTATAAAGCCCATGAGGGACAGCTGCGCAAGTCCGGAGAGCCCTATATCATACATCCGCTTCACGTCGCGATCATTCTGGCCGACCTGGAACTGGATCTTGAAACGATTGCGGCGGGACTGCTGCACGACGTCGTAGAGGATACGATCTACACCAACGAGCAGATGACCGAGATGTTCGGCGCAGATGTGGCGCTGCTGGTAGACGGCGTCACCAAATTGAAAAAGATCAAACTCCCGGCTGACTTCACGGATAAATCCGCGGCGCAGCAGGAGATGCAGGCGGAAAACCTGCGCAAGATGTTCCTGGCCATGGTCAAGGACATCCGCGTCATCCTGATCAAGCTGGCGGACCGGCTGCACAACATGCGTACCCTCCAGTACATGATTCCGGAGAAACAGAAGCGCATCGCCCAGGAGACGCTGGATATCTATTCGCCGATCGCATCCAGACTTGGCATCAGCAAGATCAAGGTCGAACTGGATGACCTGTCTTTAAAATACCTCAAACCTGACATTTTCCAGAACCTTGTGGAGAAGGTGGCGGAGCGTAAAAGCGAGAGAGAAGAATACGTCCACCAGATCGCGGACGAAGTCAGCCAGCACCTCAAAGAGGCGGGCATCGAAGGCAGGGTAGACGGAAGAGTCAAGCACTTCTTCAGTATCTACAAAAAGATGGTCAACCAGGGCAAGAGCATGGACCAGATCTATGACCTGTTCGCTGTCCGCATTATCGTCAGGACCGTCAAGGACTGTTACGCGGCGCTCGGCGTCATCCATGAGATGTACAAGCCGATCCCCGGCCGCTTCAAAGACTATATCGCAATGCCCAAGCCGAACGGCTACCAGTCCCTTCATACAACGCTGATCGGCAAACAGGGGCTTCCTTTTGAGATCCAGATCCGCACCTATGAAATGCACAGGGAAGCGGAGTACGGTATCGCAGCCCACTGGAAATATAAAGTCGCCTCTGACGGCAAAAAGATCGACGCTTCCGAGCAGGAGAAACTCCTGTGGCTGCGCCAGATCCTGGAGTTCCAGCAGAGCATGTCCGATAACCAGGAGTTCCTGGAGCTGCTCAAGAGCGACCTGGACCTGTTCTCAGACAGTGTCTACTGTTTTACTCCCGAAGGAGAGGTCAAGAATCTTCCGGCCGGCTCCACAACGATCGATTTCGCATACTCGATCCACACCGCCGTCGGCAACAAAATGGTGGGAGCCAGAGTAAACGGCAAGCTCGTCAATATCGACTATGAGATCCAGAACGGCGATCTCATAGAAATCATCACTTCCCAGAATTCCCGCGGTCCTTCCCTGGACTGGCTCTCTATCTGTAAGAGCGCATCCGCCAAGAACAAGATCAACCAGTGGTTCAAGAAGGATCAGAAAGAAGAGAATATTATACGCGGCAAAGAATTGCTTGCCGCTTACTGCAAGGCACACTCCATCGTACCTTCGGATATCATGAAGCCGGAGTATCAGGACGCAGTGCTCAAAAAGTACGGCTTCCGTGAGTGGGACGCCCTGATGGCGGCCATCGGCCACGGGGGACTCAAGGAAGGACAGGTCGTCAACAAGCTCGCTGAGCTTTTTGAAAAAGACCACCAGGCGCATCTTACGGATGAAGAGATCCTGCAGCAGGTGGAAGAGAATGCTGCCAGAAAGAAGATCACAAACGGCACTTCCCCGATCACGGTAAGAGGCATTCATGACGTCGCCGTACACTTTGCAAGATGCTGCTCTCCGGTGCCGGGGGATGAGATCGTTGGATTCGTCACCAGAGGCAGAGGCGTCACGATCCATCGCACAGACTGCATCAACATCATGAACCTCCAGGAGATGGACCGCGTGAGGATTATTGAGGCAGAGTGGGAGGAAGGCGCAGGAGAAAAGAAAGAAAAAGGCGGTTTCGAAGCGGAGATCAACGTCTACTGCACAGATCGAAACGGACTTCTGGCCGATATCTCCAGGGTCTTTACAGAGCGGGGTATCAGCATCATCGGACTGAATACAAGAACGAACAAACAGGGATATGCAACGCTGAGCATCAGCTTCCGCGTCAGCGGCAAGGCGGAGATGGATTCTACGATCGAAAAGCTCAGGCAGATCCGCAACGTGATCGATATTACCAGAACGAACGGGTAGAGCCGACTGGAAAAACACAGTAAACAGCGGCCGAAGGTCCGGTAGTACAAACACGGTAAACAACAGCCGGAAGGTCCGGCCGGAAAAGGGGGTGTTCGCATGAACAGGATCAGGGTTGGCAGTTATGTCATCGGCATGGTGCAGACAAACTGCTATTACATGCATCTGGCCGACAGTGCGGATACGATCGTCTTTGACCCGGCGGATTACGGCGACAGACTCTGGAAGGCCCTTGACGGGGAAGGACTGCTCATCCGCGCTGTGTTCCTGACGCATGGGCATTTTGACCATATCTGGGGACTGGCAGATCTGCTGGAGACTTGCCGCAGGGAAAGACCCGATGTGCCGGTCAAAGTGTACGCGAGCCTCAGCGAGAAGAACCTTCTGGGGGATCCGGACTTAAATTCGTCCGCAGATTACGGGCGCCCCTGTACCGTCCGTCCGGATGTCTGGCTGACAGACGGCGAGATCGTGACGGAATGCGGTATCGCTCTTCATGTGATCTGCACGCCCGGACATACGGAGGGAAGCTGCTGCTATTATCTTGACCAGGACGGAAGCCGTATACTGATCTCCGGAGATACTCTTTTTGAGAATTCCGTAGGGCGCACGGATCTGCCTACAGGTTCCATGGGAGCCCTGGTGCGGTCCATAAAAGACAAGCTTTTTGTGCTGCCTGAAGACACAGTGGTCTATCCGGGACATGGAGGACCGACCACGATCGGAGATGAAAAACGTTACAATCCGTTTATACAATAACCAATGCTTCAGGAATTTCAGGCCGGTCTCCGGCCTTTTTACTTGCCCGGCATGTCCTTTCTGATGCGGGCATAATTCCACAGACAAAGGAAGTTTTATATGTTTGTCACCCAGAATTCGGAATTATACAGGTACGAGGTACACTCCCTCGTGAAGGCTTTTTTCCCTGCGGAAGAGGTAAAAGTCATTATCGCGGAGGAGATGACACCGGAATCGGCGTTCGGCGTTTTCTTCAGCCGAGAGAAGATAAGGCTCCTTGTCAGGCCTGGGACGCCGGGAATCCTTTCATTTTCGGAAGAGAAAGATTATGAGGAATGCGCCTGCGTGCCGGAGGGCTCAGACCTCTCCTACTGCGAGAAAGGCCCGGAGACGAAAGCAGCCCTGAAAAAGCTGCTGTATGAATTCCTGGTCCGGATGACAGGCAAAAACCTGCCCTGGGGCGACCTGATCGGGATCCGGCCAACGAAGCTCGTGAGCGAACGGCTGCGCAGCGGCCTGTCGGAAGAGGAATGCATCCGGTTCATGGAAGAGGAGCACCTTGTGAGCCATGAGAAGGCGGTCCTCGCTTATGATATTGCAAGGCGGGAAGAGGAGATCCTCGGAAAACTGGACAGGGAGAACGGATACAGCCTTTACATAGGGATCCCTTTCTGCCCGACGACCTGCCTGTATTGTTCCTTCCCTTCTTTCAGCCTGAGCGCCTGGGCGCCGGAAGTGGACCGGTATCTGGATACCCTGGAGCGGGAAATGGCGGCGGCATCCGCTCTTATGCAGGACAAAAAACTGGAGACGCTGTACATCGGCGGCGGAACTCCGACGACTCTGGAGCCGAAGCAGCTGGAGAGACTTCTTACCTGCATTGAAAAATACTACGACCTTTCCGGACTCCTGGAGTTTACCGTGGAAGCCGGAAGGGCTGACAGCATCACGAGAGAGAAGCTGATGGTGCTGAGGAACCATCCGGTGACCAGGATCAGCGTAAATCCGCAGACCATGCGCGATGAGACGCTTCGGATGATCGGAAGGCATCACACGGTAGCGGAAGTCATCGAGGCCTTCCAACTTGCGCGGGAATGCGGGTTTGACAACATCAACATGGACATAATCCTGGGACTGCCGGGAGAAAAAGAAGAAGACGTGCAGTACACGGTTGACGAGATCTGCAAGCTTTCCCCTGAGTCGCTGACCGTCCATTCCCTGGCTGTCAAGCGCGCCTCCAGGCTCGCCCGCTGGATCGAGCAGAACGGGATCGGCCTGCTGCACAATTCGGATGAGAGCATGGCGATCGCTGCGCGGGCCGCACAGAAGATGGACATGGTGCCGTACTATCTTTACAGGCAGAAAAACATGTCCGGCAATTTTGAAAATGTCGGCTATGCAAGAGAGGGCAGCTTTGGCATCTATAACATGCTGATCATCGAGGAGGTCCAGTCGATCATGGCGCTGGGCGCGGGATCGATCTCCAAATGCCTGTTTGAGGGCGGCCGGATCGAAAGGTGCGACAATGCCAAGGAAGTCCGCGTATACA
Source organism: Lachnospiraceae bacterium (assembly GCA_017449745.1). GTDB lineage: Bacteria > Bacillota > Clostridia > Lachnospirales > Lachnospiraceae > CAG-791. The sequence goes on along the minus strand of JAFTFD010000263.1, from coordinate 15,085 downwards.
TGGACAATATTGAGGAAATGATAGGGAGAAAGAGAAAACTCTTCGGGGGCCAATAAATACACAGATTTCAGAAAAATGACTTGCATTAAACAGAATTTTAAGATATAGTAACCACGCTTCCCGAGGGTTTTGCATTTTTTCGGTAAGAGATGCTAAATTTGGAAAATCCGGGAACGACAAGGAGCAATGAGGTATGGCAAAGTATCTGGTAATCGTCGAGTCACCCGCAAAGGTGAAGACTATTAAAAAGTTTTTGGGGACGAGGTATGACGTGGCGGCAAGCCAGGGTCATGTCCGGGATCTGCCGAAATCCCAGATGGGAATCGACACAGAACACGATTTTGAACCTAAGTATATTACGATCCGCGGCAAGGGAGACCTGCTGGCAGATCTGAGAAGGCGGGTCAAAAAATCTGACAAAGTTTATCTGGCAACCGACCCTGACCGCGAGGGAGAGGCCATTTCCTGGCATCTTATGGCGGCACTGGGCCTGGATGATAAAAAGGCAACGAGAGTGACCTTTAACGAGATCACCAAGAATGCCGTAACAGAGTCCTTCAAGCATCCGAGAGCTATCGATATGAACCTGGTCGATGCGCAGCAGGCAAGACGCGTGCTGGACAGAATGGTGGGTTATGAGATCTCTCCGCTCCTGTGGGCAAAGGTCAAAAGAGGCCTGTCCGCGGGACGCGTGCAGTCTGTCGCTCTGCGTATGATCGCGGACCGGGAGGCAGAGATCGAGGCTTTCATTCCGGAGGAATACTGGAGCCTGGATGCGATCCTGAACGTTAAGGGGGAGAAAAAGCCGCTGGTCGCTCACTTCTATGGAAAAGCCACCGGCAAGGACGACTCTGACGCGGAAAAGATGGCGATCGAAGACGAGAAGGCGGCAGCGGAACTCAAAAAGGCGCTGGAATCAGCGGATTACAGCATTGCCGAGATCCGCACGTCGGTGAGGGAGAGGAAGTCTCCGCTTCCGTTTACCACATCGACGCTCCAGCAGGAGGCCAGCAAAGCCCTGAATTTCTCTACGCAGAAGACTATGCGCATCGCACAGCAGCTATACGAAGGCGTGGAGATCAAAGGGCAGGGACAGATCGGTATAATCACATATCTTCGTACGGATTCCACCAGAATTTCGGATGAGGCTATTGCGGCTTCTTCGGAATTTATCAGGGGGACCTACGGGGAGGAGTATGGAACTGCGGCGGAGCAGAAGCAAAACGGCGGAAAGATCCAGGACGCCCATGAAGCGATCCGCCCGACGGATATCACCCGTACGCCGGAGTCCATCAAGGCATCGCTCGACAGAGACCAGTTCCGCCTTTATCAGCTGATCTGGAAGAGATTTACGGCCAGCCGCATGGCTCCCGCAAAGATCGAGACGACGCAGGTACGCATCACGGCACAGGCGGGGGACGGAAACCGCTATCTGTTCACCGTGCCCTGTTCCAGGATCGCTTTCGACGGATTCCTCAAGGTCTATTCACCCGCGGATGACGAGAAGGCAGAGGCATCTCTGATGAAGGGGCTGACGGAAGATTCTGTCATCTCCCTGAATAATCTCGATGCGAAACAGCACTTTACACAGCCGGTACCGCACTATACGGAAGCTTCGCTGGTGCGTGCCCTCGAAGAACAGGGGATCGGACGTCCGAGCACGTATGCTCCTACGATCACGACGCTCCTCGGAAGACGTTACATTACAAAAGAAAACAAGAACCTGTACATGACGGAAATGGGAGAAGCGGTCAACAATATCATGGTGACCCATTTCCCTACGATCGTGGATCCTGCTTTCACTGCGAATCTGGAGAGCCTGCTCGACGGCGTCGCAGAGGGAGAAGTGCGCTGGAAAACGATCGTTGAGAATTTCTACCCTGATCTGGATGAAGCTGTCAGGAACGCACAGGAGCAGCTGGACAAGGTGACGATCGCCGATGAGGAATCGGATGAGATCTGTGACAAATGCGGCCGCCGCATGGTGATCAAATACGGCCCGCACGGCAAATTCCTCGCCTGCCCCGGCTTCCCGGAGTGCCGGAATACCAAACCCTATTTTGAAAAGATCGGCGTCGCATGTCCGAAATGCGGCAAGGATATCGTGGTCAAAAAGACCATGAAGGGCAGAAGATATTACGGCTGCATGGGCAATCCCGAGTGCGATTTCATGACATGGGCAAGACCGTCTGCGGAAAAATGTCCGGAGTGCGGTTCTGTCATGCTCGAAAAGGGCAGTAAGCTTGTCTGCATGAATGAAGAGTGCGGATATGTAAAGAACAAAGAAAAAACAGAAAGGGAAGATTCATGACAACACCGAACAACGTGCAGCTGCTCGATAAGACACGTAAAATTGAAAAACTGCTTCATAACAACAGTACCGGGAAGGTGGTCTTCAACGATATCTGTAAGGTAATGAGCGATATTCTGAACTCCGATGTCCTGGTTCTGTCCAAGAAGGGAAAAGTCCTCGGCGTTGCCCAGAAAAGCGAATCTGAGATCTCTCCGATCGAGGCGATGATGAAAGACAGGATCGGAGACTTCATCGATAATGAACTCAATGAAAGACTTCTGAGTATCCTTTCCACCAATGAAAATGTGATGCTCTCCACCCTCGGTTTTGTCGGCGATGATGCTTATCACAATGCGATCATCTCCCCGATCGAGATCGCGGGCGAGAGACTCGGCACAGTCTTTATTTACAACCAGAACAAGCCTTACGAGATCGATGACATCATCATCTGCGAATACGGCACAACAGTAGTAGGTCTTGAAATGCTCCGCGCAGTTACCGAGGAGTCAGCGGAGGAAAACCGCAAGACACAGATCGTCAAATCCGCCATCGGAACACTCAGCTACACAGAGATCCAGGCGATCCTTCATATCTTCGATGAGATGGAAGGCAAAAAAGAGGGCATCCTTGTCGCCAGCAAGATCGCGGATAAGGCGGGGATCACCCGCTCCGTCATCGTCAATGCGCTTCGCAAGTTCGAATCCGCAGGCGTGATCGAGTCCCGTTCTTCCGGCATGAAGGGCACCTACATCAAAGTGCTCAACGACGCAGTTTACAAAGAGCTGGTCGACATGAAGAACAAGGTCGAAAACTGACAGGTTTAACATAATTTTTCAGTTGCATCCCAATGGGTTGCTGTGATAATATATATGCGTTGTTCTGCGCCGGGGCGGCAATTGCCGCTAATAACAAGCGCGGGACAGCGCATATTTGTGCGATAAGGCCGGAAAGTGACTGCCATGCTGGCATGAGCAGGCATTTGACGGCTAACGGACATCGAAGCGGCATTGCCGCGAGATGCACGTTTCGCATCGGATGGGAGGGACTCGTCCATCCGATCGTCAGGGACCGGCGGCAGAGAGATCATACACGCATTTCCAGCAGATACCGCGGTCTCCGGAAAGGCCCAAAGGCCGGACGGAGTGGTATGTGTCCTCGGAGAGCACAGGACTGTGCTTTCTGCTGCGTAAGAAGTGCGGAAGCTCAACTAAATTCAGGAGGAAGAAAAAATGAGCGTAGTTTCCATGAAAGACCTGCTTGAGGCAGGCGTACACTTTGGCCACCAGACAAGACGCTGGAACCCCAAGATGGCTCCCTACATCTTCACAGAGAGAAACGGGATCCACATCATCGATCTGCAGAAGTCCGTCATCAAAGTTGACGAGGCTTACAAGGCAGTGACAGAGATCGCTGAGCAGGGCGGCACGATCCTGTTCGTCGGCACAAAGAAACAGGCACAGGATGCTGTCAAGACAGAGGCTGAGCGCTGCGGCATGTACTATGTCAACCAGAGATGGCTCGGCGGTATGCTGACAAACTTCAAGACGATCCGCAGCAGAATCGAGCGCCTGAACAAGATCAACCAGATGGAAGAGGACGGAACCTTTGATGTCCTTCCCAAGAAGGAAGTTGCCGGCCTTAAGAAAGAGCAGGAGAAGCTTCAGAAGAACCTCGGCGGTATCAAGACCATGGAGCACATCCCGGATGCAATCTTCGTCGTAGATCCCAAGAAAGAGAAGATCTGCGTACAGGAGGCTCAGGCACTCGGAATCACTCTGATCGGTATCGCAGATACCAACAGCGATCCGGATGAGCTCGACTATATCATCCCCGGCAACGACGATGCGATCCGTGCGGTCAAGCTCCTTTGCTCCAAGATGGCTGACGCTGTTATCGAGGCTCGCCAGGGCGAGGAGAACGTCGCCGCTAACGAGGCAGAGCAGGATGCTCTTGCAGCAGAGTCTGCAGCAAGCGAGGCAGAGCAGGTCGCAGAGGGCACGATCTGATCGTGTTCTTTTACCACATAACAGAGAAACGGCATAAGGCCGGCTGACTTACTTACAGCAGGCGCTGCCGCATTCAGGAGGATAAAAAAATGGCAATTTCAGCTGCTCAGGTTAAAGAGCTTAGAGAGATCACCGGCGCAGGTATCATGGAGTGCAAAAAGGCACTGACAGAGACTGACGGAAATATTGAAGAGGCTGTTGAGGTATTAAGAAAGGCAGGCGCTGCCAAGGCTGAGAAGAAGGCTAACCGCATCGCGGCAGAGGGCCTTTGCTATGTCGCCAGCGAGGGCGATACAAAGGCAGCTGTTGTCGAGGTCAACTCCGAGACAGACTTCGTTGCTTCCAACGATACATTCAAGGCATACACACAGAAGGTCGCCAATCAGGCACTGCACACAAATGCAGCTGATATGGAAGCTTTCCTTGCTGAGAAGTGGGAAGATGATCCGTCCAAGACTGTGGCTGAGAGCCTTGTCGACCTGATCGCTGTCATCAGCGAGAAGCTGTCCATCAGACGCTTCCAGAAGGTCGAGTCCACAGACGGTATCGTTGCAACTTATGTACACGGCGGCGGCAGAATCGCTGTTATCGTTGAGGCTGCTACAGACGTAGTCAACGACGAGATCAAAGAGGCTGTCAGAAACGTGGCTATGCAGGTCGCAGCACTGTCCCCTCAGTATGTCAGAGCTGATGATATTCCCCAGTCCGTGAGAGATCACGAGAAAGAGATCCTTCTTGCACAGGCGATCGCAGAGAACGAGGCACTTCCTGAGAACAAGAGAAAGCCTCAGCAGATCATCGAGAAGATGCTGGTCGGCAGACTGAACAAAGAGTTCAAAGAGATCTGCCTGGATGATCAGGTCTATGTTAAGGCAGAGGATGGCAAGCAGAGCGTTGCCCAGTACCTGGCTCAGGTCGGCAAGGCAAACGGTGCCAACGTCTCCATCAAGCAGTTCGTCCGTTTCGAGACAGGCGAGGGCATGGAGAAGAAGGAAGAGAACTTCGCAGAAGAGGTCATGGCTCAGGCAAAAGGACTTTGATCTGCATGAATATGGAAGGCTGACGGGTTTCAGCTGTTCCACAGCTTAAGTGAATTGCGCGGCCGTCTGTACTGACGGCCGCGTTTTCAAATCATAAAGATAATTATGAAATTTCGCAGAATTAACGAAAAAACGATCAACTGCATCATTACGCCGGAGGACTTAAAGCTCGGCGGGATCGAGCTGCGGGACCTGTTTGAGCGCAAGGAAGAGGCGCTTAAATTCCTGCAGTCTTATATCGTGTCCGCAGCTGCCAGCGAGAAGTTTGACCTGTCAGGCAACTATACCAATATGCGGATCGCTGTGCTGCAGGATCATACGATCTCCCTGACCTTGTCAGAGAGCCCGGAGGCCATGCCCGACCTTATGGGCGCCCTTGGCCTCGATCCGGAAAAAAAGGCCGGCAAAGGACACCGGGGTGCGGATGCTGAAGCGGACAAGGCTGTGCAGGGATCTGCCGGAGAAGAGGTCCGCAAAAAGACTCCGCTCGCAGAAGACGAAAATGACAAGAAACTGGCGATCCATCAGGACGGCAGCAATAGTCCGCAGAAACAGGAGACGGAGAACAAAGATTACCGGACTGAGTACGGGGTGATCTTTCTGTCTCTCCACGATGCGATCCGCGGATGCCGCGGTGCCTCTGCAGCCGGGGAGTACAGATCCAGTCTGTACAAGAACCGCTTCGGAGAAGAGTATTTCCTGATCATGGAGAAGGATGGAAGCCGGAATATCGGCTTTGACAAGATGGCACTGTCTCTTAGCGAGTTCGGCCAGATGCTGGACGCCTGGACAGACATAGCATATATAAAGGAGCATGAGACGTGCATTCTCAGGGAGAAAGCGATCGAAACGCTGGCGGCACTGAAGGCCTGACCCGGCTGAATAAATATCTGGCTTCCTGCGGCGGAGTTTCCCGCAGAGAGGCCGATGAGCTGATCCGGCAGGGACTGGTGACAGTCAACGGCGAGACAGCCGAACCCGGCATGATGGTGAGGGATACGGACAAGGTCAAGCTCCGCGATAAGATCCTGCGTCCCCGGGACAGCAAGGTCGTCGTGGCGTATTACAAGCCTGTAGGAGTCACAACGACAAAGTCCGATCCGCACGCAAAGGTCACCCTGGAGGATGTCTTTCATTATCCGGTCCGGCTCACCTACGCGGGAAGGCTCGACAGGGACTCAGAGGGGCTTTTGCTGATGACCAATGACGGCGATCTGATCAACGCCATGATGCGCGGCAGCGCCGGTCATGAGAAGGAGTATATCGTCAGGACCCGGTCCAGGATCTCTGACGCTGCGCTCCAGCAGATGCGCAAGGGCATCTGGCTGAAGGACCTTGAAGTAAAGACAAAACCCTGCAGGATCGAGCGGCTCGGGGAGTACACCTTCCGGATCGTCCTGACGCAGGGATTAAACCGCCAGATCCGTCGGATGTGCCGGGCAGTCGGGGCAGAGGTCAAGACCTTAAAGAGGGTCCGTGTCCTCAATGTCACGGCGGGAGGACTCAAACCCGGAATGCAAAGACTTGTCACCGGCGACGAGCTGGAAGAACTGTACCGGGAGGCATTTCAAAATGAGTGACATCACGAACGATCAGGCGCTCAGCCGGATGTCAGAGCTGGTACCGATCCTGAAAAGGGCGGCAGAGGCTTACTATGCCCATGATGAAGAGATCATGAGCAACTATGAATATGACAGGCTCTATGATGAGCTGGCTGCCCTGGAGAAGGAAACGGGGATCACGCTGGCCGGTTCTCCGACTGTTAGCGTCGGATATGAAGCGGTCGACGACCTCCCTAAGGAGCGTCACGAGCAGCCGATGCTGTCTCTTGACAAGACCAAGTCAAGAGAAGAGCTGAGAGACTGGCTCGGTGCGCAGAAGGGGCTTCTCTCCTGGAAGCTGGACGGCCTGACGGTCGTGCTGACGTACCGCGGAGGAACTCTTGAGAAGGCTGTCACAAGAGGAAACGGCGAGATCGGCGAAGTGGTGACCGGCAACGCCAGGGTGTTTGATAACATCCCGCTCAGGATCCCCTTCACCGGAGAACTTGTCCTGCGGGGCGAGGCGATCATCCGGTATTCCGATTTTGAGAAAGTCAATGCGGCGCTTCCCGAGACAGAGACTGTCTACAAGAACCCCAGAAACCTCTGCAGCGGTTCCGTCAGGCAGCTGAATAATGCGGTCACCGCGCAGCGCCATGTCCGGTTTTACGCGTTCTCCCTGGTGAGTGCGGAAGGAGCGGTTTTTGAGAATTCCCGGGAAAAACAGTTCCTGTTTTTAAAGGAGCAGGGATTCGATGTGGTAGAGTATCACCCGGTGACGGCAGATACGATCCTTGAGAGGATCGGGTACTTTGAAAATAAGATCGCGGGTTACGATATTCCCTCAGACGGGCTCGTTCTCCTGCTGGATGACATAGCCTATGGCGAGTCTTTGGGCAGGACGGCAAAATTTCCCCGCAATGCCATCGCCTTCAAGTGGGCGGATGACACCAGGGAGACAGTGCTCAGGGAGATCGAATGGAGCGCGAGCAGGACCGGACTGATCAATCCGGTCGCTGTTTTTGATCCGGTGGAGCTCGAGGGGACGACCGTCCAGCGCGCCAGCGTCCATAACGTCAGTATCGTCAAGGCGCTAAAGCTCGGGATCGGCGACAGGCTGACGGTCTATAAAGCCAACATGATCATTCCGCAGATCGCGGAGAACCTGACCGGCTCGGGAACCCTTGAGATCCCGGACAGGTGCCCCGTATGCGGGGGCGAGGCTGTGATCCGGGATGAGAACGGAGTACAGACCCTGTACTGCACCAATCCGGACTGCGCGGCGAAGAGGATCAAGAGCTTTACGCTCTTTGTCAGCCGGAACGCCATGAATATTGACGGGCTCTCTGAGATGACGCTCGAGAAATTCATCAGCGAGGGCTTTATCCATGAATTTCCGGATATTTATCACCTCGACGCCTATAAAGATAAGATCTGCGCCCTGGACGGGTTCGGGGAGAAATCCTATGAGAACCTGATCCGCGCAGTTGACGCATCAAGACACACGACACTGCGCAGAGTGCTGACCGCACTCGGGATCCCCGGTTTCGGATCTGCGGGAGCGAGGCTCCTGTGTATGTATTTTGGCGATGACGCGGAAAAAATGATCGCAGCAGATCAGGACACTCTTGCAGGGATCGACGGGATCGGCCCTGTGCTCGCGGAAAATTTCGTGCGCTATTTCGCGGAAGAAAAGAACAGGAAAATTTTCGCGGCCCTTATGCAGGAAGTCACCTGCGAGGCGGATCAGAGCACGGCTGTGCCCGCGGCAGGAGAGGGAGCATCCGCGATCGCCGGAAAAACGTTTGTCATTACCGGATCCCTGAACCATTACGAAAACAGGGACGCCCTCAAGGCAGAGATCGAGGCGAACGGCGGTAAAGTTGCCGGAAGCGTCTCGAAAAAGACCGATTATCTGATCAATAATGATTCGACGTCCCAGTCTTCCAAGAACCTGAAGGCCCGCGAAGTCGGAACGAAGATCATCACCGAAGAGGAATATATAGCCCTGCTGCGCGGCTGATCCATAAGGTTCAATACAGCCTGCCCGTGCAAGCACGGCATGCTTTTCTGCCTTTTGACCTTAACATCATTAAATAACAATATATGCAGAACAAGGAAGGGAGGATAGTTATGCCTATCAAGATCCAGAACGACCTGCCGGTCAAGGAGATCCTGGACAAAGAAAATCTCTTTGTCTTTGATGAGAACAGAGCGATTCATCAGGACATCCGTCCGCTTCAGATCTGTATCCTCAATCTGATGCCCAAAAAAGAGGATACGGAGCTGCATCTGCTGCGCATGCTCAGTAACACCCCTTTGCAGCTGGATATCACCTTTATGCGAATGAGCTCGCATAAAGCGCTGCATACCTCCTCCAATCACCTGCGCAAGTTCTACTATGCCTTTGACGATATCAAGGAGAGGAAATTCGACGGCCTGATCATCACGGGCGCACCGGTGGAAAAACTGGAATATGAAGAAGTGGACTACTGGGACGAGCTGAGCCGCGTCATGGAATGGAGCCTGACAAATGTGCAGAGCACTTTTCACATCTGCTGGGCGGCACAGGCAGGACTCTATTATCACTACGGCCTTGAGAAAAAGCTCCTTCCCGAGAAGCTTTTCGGCGTCTACAGCCACAAGGTCTCCCACAGGAAGGACCCTCTCGTCAGGGGATTCGACGACTATTTCCTGATGCCGCACAGCCGCTACACAGAAGTTCCGGCCGCCGCGATCCGCGCGTGCAAAGACATCAAGATCCTGGCGGAATCCAAGGAGGCAGGCGTTCTGCTGTGCACCGCAAGAAATGGCAGGCAGGTCTTTGTTTTCGGGCACGGAGAGTATGACCGCTACACGCTTCGCGACGAGTACGTCCGCGACGCAAAGAAAGGCCTGGATACGGCGCTCCCGGTCAATTACTTCCCGAACGATGACCCGGAGGAGAAGCCGCTCCTGCAGTGGCGCAGCCACAGCTCGGAGCTGTATGCCAACTGGATCAACTACTGCGTCTATCAGGAGACGCCGTACGACATCAACGAGATCCACGGATAACAGAAAAAGCCGCACATCAGTGCGGCTTTTCTTAGCTCTTTGAGAACTGATCAGAGATCGATCAGTGCTTTCTCTTTCTGGCCTCTTCGGACTTCTTCTTACGTCTGACAGAGGGCTTCTCGAAAGCTTCACGCTTGCGGATCTCCTGCTGGATACCGGCATTAGCGCAGGATCTCTTGAAACGGCGCAGTGCGCTGTCCAGAGTCTCGTTATCTTTCAGAATAACATGAGCCATGTGTTTTCACCTCCCTCTCAGCCGCTCCGGTTCATGACCGTATAATTTTCTTTTTCAGCTGACCTTTCTATTCTCTTACAAATAGGGCAAAATTACAAGAGAAAATTTTAAAAATTTGACTTCAGGCTGTGCATAGGCTGAGCATGTGATCTCAAATCCCTTTGTATGTGTAATTTATAGGCTAAGCGGCGATCCATACATCTGCATGAAGCAGAACTAAACTATACCCATAACAGTGGACACGTATAACTATCCCTTTTCACATGATCTGGAGGCATAGCTTAAGAATTTTCATCTGCAATTTCAATTATTGATTAATGTATCCGTATTGATCACTAAAAAAGATTCCGTATGAACTAAGAAGTGAACCAAAATCATCTGCATATGGATTCACGGCAGAATGCATCCGTAGTTTTTTCCTTATACGCTACTCGAATTCACTGGACACAGAGAAAATAATCATCTGTATCTTGCTTATTATGAATAATGCAGCCGTAAAGCAATTCAGATATTCCAAAAATCAGTATCGAATCAGGAATTAGAATCATCTGCAATTCACTTTTTTGTGTGATTCATACGTAGTCACATGTCAGTATGGGCGTCTATGTGTGATTCATACGTAATCACACCTCAGTATGGGCGTCTAGTTTACTTCTTAGGACTATACTTTTATATGTGTCCACAGTTGTGGGTATAGTTTAAACTATGTCCTCATTCACAGCAGGTTCCTGCGTATGTACGGCTCATCGCTTTTCAGTAATATAGACAGAGAAACCGCATGTTCCCTTCTAAATCAGACAGAATTCTGATAAAATTCTGAATAGAGCAATTAATTCATTTGCACTCAAGGAGGCTGATTATGAGCAGATGTCCCAATTGTGCTGCGGATATGCGCTTCGATATTGCGAGCCAGCAGCTCGTGTGCGACTACTGCGGGACAAAAATGGATCCTTATGAAGCTGCAGAAGGGAAAGAAGCGAAAGAAAATGATGATTTTGACGTGACGATCTTTACCTGTCCGCAGTGCGGCGGCGAGATCATGACGACGGACCAGGCGGCGACCGACTTCTGCACATACTGCGGAGCGTCTCTTGTGCTCGAAGGCAGGATGGATAAAGCAAAGCGCCCGAAAAAGATCATTCCCTTCAAGAAGACAAAGGAGGACTGCCTCGAGCTCTATCGCAAGGCTTCCAGGACAGCGATCTTCTCGCCTAAGGAATTCAGGGATCCGGTATTTCTGGACCGCTTCCGGGGAATCTATCTGCCGTATTGGTCCTATGATTTTTCCCAGTCCGGAAGGGTGAGTCTCAAAGGACAGCGGGAGAGAGGCAATTATACGGAACATCTCAGGCTGAACTGCGACCTGGACGGATCCTACGAAGGTGTTGCCTACGACGCTTCGAGCCCTTTCGATGACCAGATCGCGGAGGTGATCGCGCCGTTTAACGCCCGCACCATGCAGCCGTTCGATCCGGCTTTTCTCTCCGGTTTTTATGCGGATACTGCCGATGTGGATTCCGAGCTGTACCGGCTGGACGCGGAGAAACATATCAATGAGCAGACCTTTAAGAAAATAAAACGGCAGTACAACGGCATCCATGTCACGAAACCCGATGATATGTCAAGGTCCTTCCATACCGAGCTGCGCGACGTACAGAGTGCCATGTATCCGGTCTGGTTCCTGACATGGAGACATAAAGACAGAGTTGCCTACGCCGTCGTCAACGGGGAGACGGGGAAAATGGCGGCAGACCTTCCGGTCGATCCTAAGAGGTATCTGCTGGGGTCACTCCTGGCAGCGATCCCGATCTTTATCCTGCTGCTTATGATGCCGACTATCAAGGCATCTGCCCTGATGGGGATCTCCATGATCCTGGGATTTGCGTCGCTGATCATCTATTTTCTCAATCTGTATGAGATGAACCGGAAAGAAAAGCGGCTGGATGACAAGGGGTTCCAGTTCCGACTGCGGCTGCTCAACCGCAGAAAGGGCAAGAAGAATGATGGGGAGGATCCTTCCGGGGACGATAAGACAGAATCCGGCAAAAAGGTCCTGACAGCTCTCGGATTTGCGGGCGTAAACCGCTTTGCGTTTTTCCAGTGCGGCTGCACGATCGCATCCCTTGTCGCCGCTGTATTGATCTTTATGGCGGATCCGGTCTCCGATCTGTATTATTACGGCGGCACCATTCTGGTCCTCTCGAGCATCTGCATCACGCTCCTTGGACTGATCGGGAAATACAATCTCCTGGCGACGCGCCCGATCCCTGAATTCCACAACCGGGGGACAGGACAGACACTGGGGCTTGTCCTGCTCCTGATGCTGGCACCGCTGTTTTCCATGAAGGCGCAGGCCGCTGAGATCAGCGGAATGACAGGGCTGTATACGAATCCGGAGACAGGGTATTGCGTGTTTATCAATGATGAGGAGGACCTTCTCTCGGCAAATGAGGAGGCCCTGCTGCTCAAGGATATGATGCCGGTCACGGAGTACGGGCATGCGGTTTTTGTCAGCGCATCTCCGTCCGGGCAGAGCTCCCAGTCCTATGCAAACAGCACATACTGGGATATCTCCAAAGATTCCAGTGCCCTATTCCTGATCGATATGTACAACAGGGAGATCTGGATGTTTTCTTCGGGGAGGATCGAAGAGCGCATCGCTCCCTATGCGAATGATATTACGGACAATATCTATCGTTACGCCTCCAGGGGCAATTATTATTCTTGCGCGTCAGAGGCCTTCTATCAGGCGCAGGTGCTGCTGGACGGCGGCAGGATCGCTCAGCCGATGAAGATCATCAGTGCGGTACTCCTGGCCCTGATCCTGGCCCTGATGATCAACTATTTCATCGTCCGGGCTACTTCCAGGAATATCAAATCTACGGAAGCAAGGCTTATGGAAGCGGTGGCAGCGACGGCTGTCGTGAGTGCGGCGGCTGTAACGGTCACGAAAAGGGTAAGGCACGAGGTATCCTCCGGAGGCGGAGGCGGGTTCTCCGGCGGCGGTTTTTCCGGCGGCGGAGGAGGCGGAGGCGGATTCTCCGGAGGCGGTCACAAATTCTAAACTAGAGAGGGTATTATGCTGGACAGCCATGTGAACTTTTATGCTGCGGCAGGCAAGCGGCAGATCCTTATCGTGGATGATGAAGCAGTCAACCGGCTGCTCCTGGGAAGTGTACTGGAAGAAAAATACGAGATCCTGTATGCGCAGACAGGGCAGGAGGCGATCTCACTGGTCGACCTCCATCACAACACGCTCTGTCTGGTCCTGCTGGACCTGATCCTGCCGGACATCCACGGCTTCGACGTGCTGCGTTATATTCGCGAGAATCATGGCAGTGAAAAGCTGCCTGTCATCGTCATGACGAGCGACCGCTCGGCAGAGGTGGAGAGCCTGACACTTGGCGCGATCGACTTTATTCCCAAACCCTATCCCCTGCCGGAGGTGATCCAGGCGCGCGTGCAGAGAACGATCGAGCTCTCTGAGGACCGCGATATCATCCACCAGACAGAGAGGGACCCGCTGACCGGACTCTACAACAAAGAATTCTTTTTCCGCTATGCGGAGCAGTTCGATCAGTTTCACCAGGACCTGTCCATGGACGCGATCATCGTGGACATCAATCACTTCCACATGATCAATGAGCGCTACGGGAGGGCCTATGGCGACGAAGTCCTGGGGCGCATCGGCCAGAAGCTGCGCAGCATCGTACAGGGCTCCGGGGGAATCGTCTGCAGGCGCGAGGCAGATACTTTCCTGATCTACTGCCCGCACAGGGAGGATCACCAGGAGCTGCTCGAGAGCGCCTCTGCGGGGCTTACAGGCAGTGATGAAGGAGACAACAGGATCCGTCTCAGAATGGGCATCTATTCGGATGTCGACAAGTCGCTCGATATCGAGCGGCGCTTTGACCGCGCGAAGAACGCGGCGGATTCCGTGCGCAGCAGTTTCACCCGCGTGATCGGCTATTATGACCGCGACCTACATGAGAAAGAGATCTACAAAGAGCAGCTGCTCGAGGATTTCCACAAGGCGATCGAAGAGCGGCAGTTCGTTGTCTACTATCAGCCTAAATATGACGTCCGCCCGCAAAGACCGATCCTGATCGGCGCAGAGGCGCTGGTCCGCTGGAACCATCCGGAGCTGGGAATGATAAGCCCCGGGATCTTTATTCCTCTGTTTGAGGGGAACGGACTGATCCAGGTGCTGGACAGCTACGTCTGGAGAGCGGCCGCCGCCCAGATCAAGGCCTGGAAAGAGGAGACGGGGCTCACGATCCCGGTCTCCGTCAACGTGTCCAGGATCGATATGTATGAACCGAATCTGCTCGGAAATTTTCTTGATCTGATGACAGAATTCGGACTAAGTCCCCAGGAATTCCACCTGGAGATCACGGAATCCGCCTATACAAATGATTCCGCCCAGATCATCGGCAAGGTCGAGGAACTGAGGAAGGCAGGATTCTGTATCGAAATGGACGACTTCGGCACGGGATACTCGTCCCTTAGCATGATCTCCAATCTGCCGATCGACGTACTGAAGCTGGATATGCAGTTTATCCGCAACGCGTTCAGCGGCAGCCGGGATATGAGAATGGTGGAGGTCATCATAGAGATCGCGGATTCCCTTTCCGTCCCGATCGTCGCGGAGGGCGTCGAGACAGAGGAACAGATGCACGCGCTCAAGGCGATGGGATGTGATATCGTGCAGGGCTATTTCTTCTCGAAACCTGTTTCCGCGAAGGAATTCACTGCTTTTCTGCAGGAAAAAAGAAAGCAGCTGGAGGAGATCGCAGAAAAAGAGAGGCTGGAGCAGGCTGCGAGGGAAGCGGAAGCTGCAGCAGCGGCAGACCAGATCCGTTCAGAAGCGGCAGAAGAGCCTGTACAGACTGTCAGAAGCCTTCGCGGCATCCGTA
>JAFTFD010000262.1 GCA_017449745.1 Lachnospiraceae bacterium | reverse complement strand
TTTATGACAGAAAGAATCGCACGCCCAAGGTTCAGGTCGTACTGAACGACGTGGACTATTCCGATCCCAACTGGTCGATCCATGTGCTGACCCAATATGATGCTTACACTAAGCTTGGGGCTGAACAGGGATTTGTCGTTCTCTATATCAATACAGGTGATGTCAACCGCAATGATATACCGTTCGGCGTCATGCAGGAGTTTTCTGTTATCTACAATATCCTTATGGATGAAGTACTGCTGGATGTCAGTGCCCTGGTGAATGACGGTGGAAAGCTCTGTGAGATCGAAGGATTCTGCTACACGGGATCAGACGGAAAAGCGGTTCAGGATCCGGATTCTTATATCAAGGATTTCAACGGGATACCGGTGCTGGATATTTCTCATCGCTGGCAGAACCGTTACAGCGGTGTTATGGATGTCAATGCGCCGTGGGTGCAGCATCCAAAATTTGACAGGGAAAAATATATTCACTCTGAGCAGGGCCGCGCGCTTGCGGAGGAGCTCCGGATGGAATTTGACTATGACTACGGTGATGACCCCGCTTTTCTTAAGTACTGGGATGAGAAGGGCGTTGAAGTAGCTTCCCACGACTATGACAATTACCAGTGGATCTCCTGCGTTCCGAAGGGCTATCTGGGGCAAACTGAGGAGAAGCTCCCGGTTGTCCTGATCTTCCAGGAGGTCACTTATCAGGACCGCCATCAGCCAGTCTCCGCGATCGCAGCCTACAAGGAGTATGTTGAGCTGGCTGCCTCCGGGGAGCTGATCGCCCTGTTCTTTGCACTTGAGAGCGTCAAAGACAATGACAGATTCTACCAGATCGCGGTAGAGGCTGCCAAGATCTATCCGATCGATATGACGAGGGTCTATGTGACCGGTCAGTCTCATAACGGGTACTTCGGGGATGAATTTGCGCATCGTTTCCATGACAAGATCGCTGCTGTCGCACCGCTTGGCAACCATCCCGGAATTCCGGAGCCCGCCTGGACGACATCGCCGAATCCGGTCACGGATGAAATGATCGAAGAGTGGTCGACCCATGACCTCCCGACTATCCTCGTTACGAGCTTTGCGGAGAGCCGCAACCAGGGGCTGCACTGCCGCAAGGATGACGAGCTGTTCTCCAGTGCCGCCAGAGCTTATCAGCGCAGGCAGAAGGCGCAGAACTGCCCGGTCATGAGCGTAGAAGATATCCTCGCTGCCCAGCAGAATCCGAATCCGATCATCGCGGAGATGGGATACCCTGTGGATGAAGCCTGGGTCGAGTATCATGACGGAGCAGCGGCATATATCGGCGAGCTGCTTAACAAGGAGGGCAAGAGGCACTTCCGCCTCGCCATGCTGACGAATCAGACGCACTTTATTGCGGCGCAGATGCCCTCGATCTCCTGGGAGTATATGAGACGCTTTGCCAAGGATCTTGAGACCGGCAAGACGATCGAACTGTATTAATGAGTTAGCAAGGAATATAGAAGTAAGCAAGGAAAATAGAAAATGGCGGGGGCAGGGAACGCTCTGCAATACATTTACAGTATTATGTGCGAGGGATAAAATGAAATATTTTACAGTAAAGGGAATCCATGGAGATTTTGAGATCTCCAAAGTTGCATTCGGAACCGGGAGCGAGATCAAGAACCTCAGCCGCGGGGAGAGGTTTGAACTGTTCGATTATTATTATGAGATGGGCGGGAACGTCCTGGATACGGCCCCTGGCTACTGCGGCGGGACCAGCGAGAAGGACATCGGTGCCTGGATGAAGGAGAGAGGAAACCGCGACAAGATCCGGATCTCCACCAAGGCTTGCCACGCGTTTGCCGGTGAGCCCAGCCGCCTGACCCTGAAGGACATGCTGGAGGATCTTAATTTAAGCCTGTCCCAGCTGGACACAGACTATATCGATCTGTTCTGGATCCACAACGATGATCCGGAAAAATCCGTCGAAGAGATCATCGACGCGGTCAATGAAGTAGTTGCAACCGGCAAAGTCAACGCAGTAGGCTGTTCCAACTGGACGATCGACCGCATTGCAGCAGCCAATAAATATGCAAAGGAAAACGGTAAAGTCGGCTTTTTTGCAAACCAGAGCCAGTGGAGCCTCGCGGTTCCAAACCCTGATTATGCGGTGGCTTATAATGCAATCGTGATGGATGAGAAGAGCTACAACTGGTACCTGAACAATGATGTGGCTGTTTTTGCTTTCAGCTCTGTGGCGCAGGGATTCTTCTCCATAGTTGAAAAAGGCGGTGTAGAGGCTCTGTCCGAGCGCTCCCGCGGTTTCTGGCTCAGTGATGACAATCTGGTGCGCCTTGAACACGTAAAAGACTTTATGAAGAAAAATAACGTCTCTGCGGCAGGCGCAGCCCTTGGTTATATCACGAACAACCGGCTGCCCGGCGTGGCGATCACCAGCGCCACCGGCAAAGAGATCCTGAAAGAGACACTGACAGCGGCGGACACAACAATGACGGCTGATGAGGCGGATGCGCTGCATACAGTCTGATTAATGGGACAAAGGGGACAGACCCTTTGTCCCACTGTTTCATAGTGCAAACCGGGACAAAGTGACAAATGGGACAAGGTGACAGCCCCTTTGTCCCACAGCCCCTTTGTCCCATAGTCCTGTAGTTCAAAACTGGTTTTTTGGAGATAAACAGATGATCGATTATACAGCAAAACCGTTCTGCTTAGATGATAAAGGGATCCGATGGGTGGAGGAGACCTTCGCCTCTATGACAGAAGATGAGAAGCTCGGACAGCTCTTCATCCAGATGGGAAAGCCTGATGCTTATGAGTATCTGGATGAGAAGATCCTGAAAAAGCATGTCGGCGGGATCCTGTTTCGCGGCACAGAGAGTCATGCGCTTCGCAGGACGATGGAATACGTTCAGAAGAAAGCAAAGGTACCGCTGCTGGCCTGTGCAAATCTGGAGGAGGGCGGTATCGGCCTTCTGACAGACGGCACGTATTTTTCCAAACAGATGGGCGTTGCAGCGACCGGCGATCCGCACTATGCCTACCTTTCCGGAAAAGTTTCCGCCTCCGAGGCCGGAGCAGCCGGCTGCATGATCAATTTCGGACCGGTCGTCGATATGGTCCTGAACTGGCAGAACGGCATTACCAATACCAATTCCTTCGGCACAGATCCGGACAAGGTTTACGCTTTTGCGGCAGCGAATATGAAGGGAATGATGGAGTGCGGGATGGCCACCTGCATCAAGCATTTCCCCGGAGAGGGCGTGGATGACAGGGACCAGCATTACCAGTCGGAAGTCAACACCATGTCCGTGGAGGAATGGGATGCGACCTTCGGCAAAGTCTTCCGAAAGCTCTTTGAGGACGGCGCCATGGCAGTCATGCCGGGACATATTGCGATGCCGGCTTACCAGAAGCTTTATAACAAAGATTTCGGCGACAGAATCCTGCCGGCTACTTTTTCAAAAGAGCTGCTGACGGATCTGCTGCGGGGAAAGCTTGGATTCAACGGCCTTTGCATTAGTGACGGAACGAAGATCGCCGGCAGCAGCTGTTACATGTCCAGGGAAAAAGCTGTTCCGCAGATGATCGAGGCCGGCATCGACCTGATCCTGTACAGCTACGATATGGATGAGGATGTGGAATATCTGAAGGCATGCCTTGCGTCCGGCCTTCTCTCCCGGGAGAGGGTGGAGGAAGCGGTCCTCAGGAATCTCGCGGTCAAGGCTGCCCTGGGGCTCCCTGAAAAACAAAAAGCCGGAACTCTTGTGCCTGATGAAAAAGCACTGGAAATCGTAGGCTGCGGGGAGCATCTTAAATGGGCGGCGGAATGCGCCGATCATGCTGTCACACTTGTCAAAGATGAACAGGAGATGCTGCCGGTCGATCCTGAAAAGAAAAAGAAGGTCCGCGTAATCCTTATGTGCGATCCCTGGGAGAGGGAGGACATGAGCGATTATTTTGAAAAAGCGCTTAAAGAGCGCGGATTTGAACCCCAGGTAATGGTGCCTGGACAGGCAAGACCGGAAGAGGAGAGCGTTAAGAAATTTAAGGCTGCCTATGACTGGCAGCTGTATGTGGGGCGGGTCGAGTCAGCTCATAAAGATAAGACGGTGCTCAGGATCAACTGGTCGGAGGCAGCAACGCTTCCGATGCTGACAGAGGATGTGCCGGCGGTCTATTTGAGCCTCGGAAACCCCTTCGATCTGTACGACGTTCCTATGATGAAAACCTATATCAACGCATACACCGGAACGCATACGGTGATCGATGCGGCTCTGGACAAGATCACCGGCAGCAGCGGTTTCAAAGGTATTTCGCCCGACATCGATCCGACTTGCGGTCTACAGTATCTCTAAAAATAATATCTTTAGTGATGACCTGAGAAAATGCCCTGATGCGTGTTATAATAAACTGTCGTCTATCGTTATGTTCAATCGATGCACCAAGCGGGCATTGTCCTGCAGAAAGGAGCAGAATGGAACAAGAGAAGAAATTTACCGATATGTTTAAAGACAGGGCGCAGACTTCGATCCTATGGATCTATGACTGTGAGACAGGGGAAAAAAAGGAAGTCACGCGCTTTGACCATGTAATAGAGGCGCCGAACTGGAGCAAAGACGGTAAAGCACTGTATTATAATTCCCTGGGCCTGATCAACAGACTGGATCTTGATACGCTGGTCTCCGAACAGGTCGATACCGGTAAGGCCATTGCCTGCAATAACGACCATGTTCTGGCCGCGGACGGATCCGGCATCGCGATCAGCAGCAATGACAATGGCGGTTTTGATTCCAATATCTTTATCGTCCGGTTTTCGGATCACAGTGTTACCAAGGTGATCGACAAGCCTCTGAGTTTCCTGCATGGCTGGTCCCCGGATGGGAAAAAGATCGCTTATTGTGCGGCGCGCATGTGCGGTACACCGGAACTGGAGTGGGACGTCTATATTGCGGACGCGGATGGCAGCAACGAAACACGCTTGACAGAGACCTACGGCCTTAACGACGGACCGGAATTTTCACCGGACGGGAAACAGATCTGGTTCAATTCTGTCCGCACAGGCAGGATGCAGGCATGGCGTATGAATGCGGACGGCTCAGAGCAGACACAGATGACGTTCGACAAGACGATGAATTCCTGGTTCCCGCATATCTCCCCGGATGGCACGAAAGTCGTTTACATCGCGTATCATCAGGAAGATCTGAGGGCGGGCGACCACGTTCCGGATAAGAATGTGGAGATCCGCATGATCCCCGCGTCCGGAGGAGAAGAGAAAACTCTGGTGAAATTCTTTGGCGGTCAGGGCAGTATGAATGTCAACAGCTGGGCACCTGACAGCAGGAGATTTGCCTTTGTCAGTTACGAAGCATAATATTTTTGGCAGCCAAGTCACGATGGATCAGGAGGAAATCAAATGCTGTATACAAATATCGCAGTCGCTGAGAAATATGATTATTTAGAGGATAAGTTCAGACTGGCCTACAAGTGGCTGAGAGAGACCGATCTCGCAGCAACACCGGTCGGCAACTATCCGATTGCAGAGGGGATCAGGGCAATGGTTCAGGAGTACACCACTGTACCGGAAAATGAGAAGCGCTTTGAGACCCACGTGAAGTTTTTTGATATCCAGTATCTGGTGTCCGGAGAAGAGAAGATCGGTATCTGCAAGAGGGAAGATCTTAAGGCTACAGAGGAAAATGAGGAAAAAGACCTGTTTTTCTATGAGGCTCCGGAACTGGCGGGAGAGATCCTGTTAAGGGCGGGAGATATGGTCGTTGTAGCTCCTGAGGATGCGCACAGACCTGGATGCATTGCCGGCAAAGCTATGCCGGTTAAGAAAGTCGTTGTTAAAATCTTTGTCTAAGCTGTAAGCTTAAGCTGCGCTAAGAGAAGGAACTATCCAGAAAATAAATATAAACCGTGAAACAGGGAGGAGCCGGATGCATCGGTCTCCTCCCTGTTTTTAGTCTGCTCTTTGTCTTTTTTTATCCTGGTTTTATCAGTTAGTGTTTTGTGTTTTGGAAGTTATTGTTCCCAAAAAAGTTATTGTTCCAAAAATCTTCCGGGCTTCGCAAGCCATTCTTCCGCAACATAATCTGCAAATGTGGCAGAAGGATTGCCGAATTCACCGGGATATTTTTCCGCGTTCGTCATTACTTCAAAACCATGGTTGGCGCCGGACAGGAAGAAGAGGGTCTTATCCTCGCTGACGGCATTGTCCCAGGTCAGGTCGATATTGACGAATTCGTGGTTGCCCTGGTTTCCTTCGAGCAGGAGCGGCACATGGATGCCCTTGACGTTCGCCCTGGTGCTGTGCGGATTGAAATCCTGATCCAGTCCCCAGATGCCCGTGGCGTCGTAATGGAAATCCTCATCGAATTTCATCTGCAGTTCCAGATAGCGCTTCAGTGTCCAGTAACGTCCGCCGGCGTACAGCTCAGAGCGGATGGGCTTAAGGCACTGCCTTTGTGTGACGATCACTTCATGGGTAAACTCTCCGCCGTTATGCAGAAGCGGGCGTTCTGTGCGTGTATGATGCAGCAGATGATTGTCCATGGTGATCAGCTTATTGATGTAGGCGGACTGGTTGGATCCGGCGATATAGAAAGGACCATCGTCAATCAGGTTTCCGCTGCCTTTTTTGATATCCTCAAGCTGCTGCTGCGCGATGGCATAGATCTCTTTGTAGCGCTTGAGCTGCGCCTTTTCAAACGCATTAATAAAGTCCTGAGAATAATGATGTTCGCCGTCCTCGACAAATCCGTTGTCGGGGTTCCAGAGGTCAAGCTCCGGGATCCTGTCAATTCCATTCTGCCAGTTGCGAAGAGCGGGATCCACGCCAAGGAAATCCATGCAGCCGTGGTTCGCATCGATCAGCATAAGGCCGTCCGCAGGAGTAAGAGGACCGACTTCAGGGAAGGGAATGACGCGGTCCGGATTGCGGAAGCGCTCGATCCCGTTCTCGGCGACATACTGGTACATGCTGGTAATGCAGCCGCCCTGGCTGTGCCCCAAGAGGATGACTTTTTTGATTCCCGGAAAATTTTTGATAAAATCAACAGCTGCATGAAGATTTGTCAGGTCATCTTCAAAGCTCATAAGGCGTCCCAGAGGCACACCGGCGGTAGTAAAGCCGTGCTTTGCCATCTCTTTAAGGATCTCAAGATACATGACTGACTCGCTCGGATGTGCGGCGAGAACACAGACCTGGCTCCGCTCAGTATTTTCCTTGGGCTTGTACATGGAGATCGGCAGGCCGGCGGAACGGATGCCGCCCGTTACCAGGGATATTTCCGTCAGAGCATGCAGTTCGCTGGTAATTTCATATAATTTTTCCATTTCTTTCACATCCTTTCAAAAGCCAGGGATCCAGAAGCCGGAATCCAGTATCCTGAAATAAATAAACCCGGAATCCGCTGATCCAGAATTCAATCCCGTCATTTTCCTTTCAGCAATTTGCTTTTCACCAAAAGATTCATTTTGTGTATTGATGTTTTGTTATTACAATACTATAATACATATAAAGTCTGAAGTAAAGAGCCAGTTTCTCTTTGCAAGATCCCGCTGACTGGTTACAAAGGACAGAAGCCGTTTACCTACACGGTGGCGCACAGCGGCGCAAAGGCAAGAGTGGAAGGCTGCGATGACGTTGTCTGCGACGACATCATTCTGTGGTCAACAGATCATATCATTTCCCCGGAGATCATACAGAAGAACACGGTGCAGCCGGGAGAGAAGTTCTCCTGGAAGCGGTCCTGGACATTTGTTAAGGAGTAAAGACGGGTTTTGAGATGATCAGAATATAAAAGGAGGAGGGGCTTGAATCAGTATCTGACATATCCGAATTTTGAATTATGGGATGAAAAGAAATGGGAGTTTAACGGGAGCCCGATCGCGCCGGTAATCCGGAAGCTTTCCGCCACTGTCAAAGAGCTTCCGGCATATCCGGATCCTGCGGCGGAACCGCAGAAGGAGCCCGGTTATCAGTTAAAGCCTAATGTCGTGGAAGTACCAGCCGTCATGGAGGCGCTTAAAGAGAATGGAATTCTCTGCGTGACCAAGACGCTGGGCGGTGATCGCTGGACGCAGGTCATTCCGGAGTCAGTCCTCGGTGACAGACTGAAAAAAGTTCCGGTGCTGGTTTTCTTGGTGCGGGCAGATAAGCCGGATCCTTACTGGACCATGCGTGTACTGGAAGAGTACAAGGATGATATAGAGAAAATGGCTTCGGCCGGCAGTTACCTGATCCTGTTTCTTGCTGTTGATCCGGAACACGATTTTACGCCGGAGATCCTGATGATGCTGACAGAGTGTTTTGCACTGTATCCTGCCGATATTGACAGACTGTATCTGGATGTGACGCCTCTTGACTCAAACGAGCTGGCGGGTTGGAAAGAGACAGAATATGCCGGCCGCCGGGCAATCGACATCAGCAGGAAATGGGAGGCAGCAAAGGCACATAATGTCAATCTGTATAATTCCGGCCTTCAGAAGGAACCGGATGTCGATGGTGAGTGGCTTGTCCACTCCATGTCCGGAAAGGCGCTGATGGAGGGCGTTGTTCTGGAGTATCAGTACAGGCACGCTGATGAGCCTGGGCTGATGCAGTTCCTTCGTCAGATGGGGCTTCAGTACGAAGCGCATGAGTATAAAGGAAACCGATATATTACGGTGACTCCCCTGTGTGCATTGGATGGTTCGTCAGACCATAAGATCCCATGTCTTCTGACAATGATGGAAGTGGCTTATACGACAGAGCACGGTGTCGTGACAGCGCTATCCAATTACCTGGAATATCTGAAGATCGCAGCGGAAGGTGAGTTCATGATGGTCTTCTTTGTCCTCGAAGATATGGAGGACAATGAGCTTCTCTCGGAGATCACTGAGGAATGCTGTGCGCAGTATCCGATCGACCGCTCACGCATCTACCTGACGGGTCACAGCCATAATTCTGCATTTGCTCTGGAATACTACCGCCGCCATCCCCTTGAGATCGCGGCATGTTCCGCGATGAATTTTCCCGCGATCCTGCCTCAGCCGAAGGGAGGAGAGACTGCGCCCAATACAGACGAGTGGATCGAGAAGATGTCGCATTATGATCTGCCGCTCATCAATATCGGCGGTTACAACGAAGTGCACGGCGGCCCCGGAATCTATCCGGTCGTCGACGAAGAGGGCTGGTGGAAAGGCTGGAACAGGAGACTGCGCAGCGAGCGGTGCCCGGAGAGAACCAGGGAAGAGATCCTTGCAGCGTCGGGCAGCAGAAATATCGTCGAGAGAGCGCTGCGTGTTCCTGCGGACAAATCAGAAGTCCTTTATCTTATGGGATTCGAGCACTATATTGCCGATTATCAAAACGTAGATGGGAAATATCACTTCCGTGTCGTTTCCGTTCAGAACATGCCGCACATGATCACGCCGACACTGGCGGCCATGAGCTGGAACTTCATGCGCCGGTTTGCCAGAAATCTTGAGACTGGAGAGACGATCGAGCTGTATTGATCATCTGCATTGTGTTATTAGAAAAGATGCAGCCGTGAATGCGGCAAATAGATAAACTCAAAAGGTCATTCGACTAAAAAACAGGAGTTATGATATGTACCCTCTTTACTGGACAACCAGTAAGGAGGGTATATACATAACTCCTGTTATTTTGAGTTTAATGAGTTTGTCAGGCAAGGATCCCCTTCATGATGTAGCTCTTTTCCTGTGTATACTCATTCAAGGTCACGCTGACGCCTTCGCGTCCGATACCGCTCTTTTTGTTTCCGCCGAACGGCTGGTCCAGATCGCGGTAATTGCCGGAGCCATTGATGACGACACCGCCGCACTCAAGCTTCTCTGCGACGCGGATCGCCTTTCTCATATCCTTGGTCATGACGCCGGCCTGCAGGCCGTAGATCGTGTTGTTGGCAATGCGAACGGCTTCCTCCTCTGTGTCGAAACCGATGACTGGCATGACAGGACCAAAGCATTCCATATCTCTGGCAATATCCATGTTCGGTGTCACGTCGTCCAGAAGAGTAGGTTCATACCATGTTTCGTTATAGATATATCCTCCGCAGACGAGCTTTGCGCCCTGGGAGACTGTGAGCTTGACCTGCTCATCAACCGTTTTTGCTGCGCGGGCGTTGATCAGAGATCCGAACTCCGTGTCGTCGTCGACAGGATTTCCTCTCTTAATGTTTTTATAGTATTCGAGCACGCCCTCGATGAATGCCTTTTTCACAGTATTCTGGACCAGGAAACGTTTGGGAGAGCAGCAGGTCTGTCCTGCGTTCTGGACTCTTCCTGCAGCCGCTTCCTTTATCGCAAGAGAAAGATCTGCGTCATCAAAGACGATAAAAGGATCATTTCCGCCAAGCTCAAAGAAAGTCTTCTTGAGGGTGGGAGCAGCAGTTTCAAGAACATGGACGCCGACTTCGGTACTGCCCGTCAGCGTGATCGCCTGGATCTTTTCACTGGAGGAGAGAAGATCGCCGATCGAGCCGCCGCTGCCTGTGACAAGCTGCAGTACATTTCCGGGAACGCCGCTCTCGAGCAGGATCTTGACGATCTTCATGACCGTCAGCGGATTGTCGGAAGCAGGCTTGATAATGACCGCGTTTCCTGTAGCCAGAGCGGGGGCGAATTTCTGCGTGCAAAGCTCAACAGGATAGTTGAAAGGAGAGATGCAGGCAATGACACCAAGAGGCTCATAGCGGGTGAAGATCACATCCTTTTCAGCACCGATCTGATAGTCTGTCATGGTGTGGCCGTAATGGCTGCAGGCGGCCTGCGCAAAGCCTCTGAGAATCTGGGCGCAGACACGGATCTCGCCTCTTGCCTCACGGATGATCTTTCCCATCTCCTCGGAGAGAGAATGTGCCAGTTCCTCGCGGCGCTCATCGATCCTGTCCGCTGCGAGTGTGAGAATGCGGGCGCGCTCATGGACAGGAGTTGCTGCCCAGACCTTTTTGCCCTCCTGCGCTGCCTCGATCGCTTCTTCCACATCCTGCGCGGTGGCTTTCGGCACTGTATCGATATACTCATGTGTCGCAGAGTTGATTACTTCAAAAACTCCGCCATCGGAAGCATCTGCCTCGCGGCCGTTAATAAACATTTTCATTTTGTTTTCCTCCTGATAGTTAGTAGCTGGTGAGTCACGGGAACGCATCCGGTGACTCTTTAATTAAAAACAGATTGTGCATAACGAGCCGCAGAGTTGCTTCTTATGACTCGGTGTTTAAAATGAAACTGCCCTTGTACTGACGTACAGCGAAAGCAGTCCCGATTCAGCCCATAAACAGTCCGCCGTTCAGATTGATCACCTGTCCGGTGATGAAGTCAGCCTCTTCGCTGAGCAGATAGTGCAGGGCATAAGCGACGTCCTGCTGGGTAGCAACCCGTTTCAGAGGAACCTGGTCGACGATCTGGTACGGATCCGGCTTGTTCGGCTCATTGGCCCAGCTTGACATCTTTTTATCGAAGGGACCGACGGAGATGGCGTTGACGGTGATCTTATCCGGCGCGAGGCGCCTTGCCATGTTATAAGTGAGAGAGAGGACGGCGCCTCTTGCAATGGAATCGACCATGCCGCTGTTCATACCACCCGTCTGGGCTTCAGTTGTCGTAAAATACACGACGCGGCCGGCCTTGCTCTGCCTGAGATAAGGGAGAGCGTGCTTGGTGAAATTAAAAGCAGAAGCGGTCAGGTAGGGAACGTTGGTATTGATATCCTCGACCGTGATCTCTTCAATGCTCTGAATCTTACCGGGGCCGCCGGTAAAAGCGACGACGCAGTCAACAGAACCAAAACGCTTGTAGGACTCTTCCAGTCCAAGAATGCAGCGGTCATCCTTGTCGACCCATCCTTCGCCAAAGACCATCAGGTGTTCATGAACAAAGTCTCTGCCGAGAGTCCTTCCCATTTCTTCTTCATAAGCCCGCTGAAGATCGGGAGAGTGTGTGAACATGACGACGTTCATTCCTTCAGCCATTAATTCCATAGCGCCGGCAGCGCCAAGACCGACCGAGACAACGGTCCTGCCTTTCAATGTCAGCATAGAGACCTCCTGAAATAGAAAAAAGAAGTAAACGATGAATAACATTACTATGTCATTATATAATGAAATATAGACAATTTCAAATTACAATATGGAATGCAATTATTCTTAAGTGCATATATTGAACATCAAGAACAATTTGGTCCTTTTGTATTGATGCGATAAAAAACAAAGAAACCTATTGCAAAAGCCAAATGGCGGCAATATAATACAATGTAGTAACATAATTACGAAATGATAATAGTAGACGAAAGGCAGATTATGGACAACAAAGCAAAGACCTGGCAGCCGCCTGAAAAGATCTGGAACATAATGTTTATCGGTATTTTCTTCGCTAACATGGCGATGAACCTGGGGCAGCAGATGAGTAACTCAATGCTCTCCCTTTACGCACGTTCGCTGGATGCGCCGGCGGACCAGATCGGGCAGCTGATGAGCATGTTCGCGGTGACGGCCCTGATCTTCCGGTTTGTATCAGGGCCCGCCATGAATGCCTATAACAGAAAATATCTGCTGGCTTTTGCCAGCGTCATGATGGGGACGGCGTATCTTGGATTTTCCCTGTCGCCGACTGTTGCAGCGATGACAGGCGGAAATGTCATCTCCATTATGAAATGCTTCCGCCTCATCCAGGGGATCGGAAATGCATTTGGAAATTCCTGCTGTATGGCGATCGTGGCAGATGTCCTTCCGAAAGACCGTTTCAGCTCCGGAATGGGATACTACGCATGCGCACAGGTCGTTTCACAGGCCATTGGTCCTACTGTAGGTATTTTCTTAAGAGATCTGATGGGATACCAGAAGATGTACATTCTCTTTGCGGGAATAATGATGATCACTTTCGTGATCGCGCTTTGCATAAGGATCGCACCGAGAGAGAAGATACCCTTCAATCTGAAGCCCGACAATATGATCGCCAAAGAGGCACTGGCCTTTGCGGGTGT
>JAFTFD010000015.1 GCA_017449745.1 Lachnospiraceae bacterium | reverse complement strand
GGCTGGCTTATGCTGACGATCCGATCCTCAACTTTATGAGTTTTATTCTTGTACATGTAGAGTTGCTGCTCATAAAGCTTATGAATTGTAGCAAGAGTTTCGGTATCCTTTGCCGGCAGAACAAAGCCTTTTTCAATACAGCAGTCCACAAAGTGAATGTCGCGCCTGACATAATTCCGCTGTCCTTTGACAGCGCTGCGGATCTTCTCCACAGACGGTCTTTTGGATTTTGCAAAGGCAAGATATTCCTTATGAGCGACACGGGAGTATATCCTGGGCTTATCAACCTGGTATGTCTCACAAATGTAACAGATCATCTTTTCCAGTTTGACACGAGCCTCGTTGAGCAAAGAAACATCCTGCGGAAAACGGATATACTGCGGGGCAACAGTTGCATCACAGATTTGGGTAGCCATCAAAGTACCTGTATTCACTGCCTCTTTTCCGCGTTTGCTTAAGCGAGGGGCAGGAGTTGCATCGCATAACAGATCATTGATCTTGATGAGGAACTCTACGCCAATACGTTTTCTCCATTCAACAAGAGCGGTAGGTGAGAACGGGACATCATGCTGGAATGCATCCAGTCCAATGAAATACTGATAATACGGGTTCTGCCGGATCTGTTCTACAAGATCACGGTCTGATAAACCCATTCGCATCTGGATAATGAATGACCCTATGACCATCCGGGCGGATTTTGCAACATTGCCAGTATGAGAAGGGAACATTGCTTCATATAGGGATTCCCATGCACGCCATGGCAGCCAGGACGCCTTTTGTATCCATTCATTGTCAACATCCAGCTGCATGCCGCAAGTTGTATTGAAGTTAACAAAGCTCAACTGCACATTTTCATAATCAGAAGTTTTATACATGGCGTTTTTGCTCCAAAACTGCAAGGCACAAAGCCTATAAACACACAAAAGTGCATTTAAAACCTTGCAGTTAGCGTAACAAAAATCGTGTATAAATCCTATATTTTCAACGAAAACTGAGTTGTTGAGCAGACACTACATAACTTCGGTCCACTAAACAGAGTCGGCGGAGAACGCAGGCTTAATGTAGCGGTTACAAGGGCAAAAGAAAATGTACAGTTGGTAGCGTCAATTCATTATACGGATATCGATCTAAGCAATACCAGCGCAAGGGGCGCACAGTTGTTTCCTGGCGGGCAAAACCGGCGCAGGCGATGAGGCGTTGATATTGGATCCGGCCGCGCTGTCACTCCCTGCCGTGATTGATATTCCATATTATGATTATGTCAGCGAAACCGCATCGGGCCCACCGCCGGCTATGCTGAGCGTGGAAAGGTTCAACCGGGAGCTGAAAGGCATTATGGAACTTTTCATGGCATTATTGAAAATGGAAAAGCGATAATGCCTTTGTTTGGAGGCGGGTATGCCGAAGAAAAAGAAACCGACAAAAGAACAGCGTCGTGAAGCCCGGCTCCGCAAGGGAGCACAGTGGCTCACGACTTATCAGGGGACACCGAAGCATATGCTGAAGCATTACCGGGAGCGTTTCCACGTAGATGCCATTACAGCTTCAAAGGACCTGCAGGCGCTCGGTGTCAATTATACGCAGGAGCAGCTGGATACGATCCGGAGAAATGAAGAGGAACGGATCCGCAGGAAGCATGAAGAAAAGGCCAGGAAGCAACAGCAGCTATATGATGATCTGTATGGGGATACCTGCGATGACTGTTTCGCCTATATTGCCGGGTACACTTCCGGCGGCGCTCCCTACGGAACTACCTGGGAGGAAATGGGCATTGATCCGTCGCTTCCATTTTCTGAAAAAGTTATGATTCTCGGAAGCGGGGATTTCGAGCCCCGGGATCTGGATGAAATAGACTTGGATGAAGAAGAATTTGATGAAGAATCCCCGTTGCAGCTGCAGGTGATTCCGGAGAGTTTCAGTATCTGTAAGGTGGAAAGCTATAGCGGAATCGATCTCGATCAGCCCTTTGTTTTTACCGGAAGAACGGATGATGAAAAATCCCTCGTCTGTCCGACCGGCCTTGTCCCGGAAAATACCATCGAGCGGGCGGATAACTGGCGGATGTTCCGGATCTGCGGCGAGCTGGATTTTTCATTGATCGGTATTCTGGCAGAATTATCATCACTTCTGGCAGAGTTTGATATCGGCATCTTCGCGATATCGACATTCAACACGGACTATGTACTGACAAAGGAAAAGGATTTTGACAAGGCGCTCAAGCTCCTTGCCAGAGCAGGATATCAGATCCTGAAATAAAAAAAATATACGGGAGAAGCACAACCCTGATGTAAGGGCTGCACTTCTCCCGGTTTTGATTTAATGAGCCTTTTCGTTGGTCTGCCGCTCCTGCTCTTCTTTTTTCTCCGCGTCATAAAGGGACGCAATATTTCTCTCAGCGATTGCCAGTTCCTGGGCCTCGTCCCGGGCTTTACGGTAATCGGCATAGGCGGCCTTTTTGCCGGAAAGAATCTCGGCGTATTCAGCGGAAAGTTCCTTGACCTTCGGGATCTTCCGGACGCCCAGATCATCAAACGCCTGCTTGGCAGCTTTATGCAGGGTGAGCTCCTCGCGGTGCGCTTCAAAGAACTTTTTGCTGTAACCGGCCTTCCGGTAAGCTTCATAAGTGCTGCGGGTTTTGGAGTAGTTGATGATGTGCTTTTTCAATGTGGCGATTTCGGACAGCCTCTTTTCTGAGGTCTGGATGGTGGCCAGCAGTTCGTCTCTTTTTGCGGCGGCGTCAGCGGCGGCAGTGTGAAGTCCTTCAAGACTGTCGATTCTGTGATCCCGGAGGAACAGCAGGGTTTTTGACATCTGCTTCAGGTTATAGACCGTTGCCCAGCGGGCGTAGCCGGCTCCCTTTTCCTGCATTTTCTTCTGAATATCGATCAGGAGATTTACGGATCTTTGCTGATGGTAAGCATGAGGTCTTGCATCGTGCTGCCTGGTTCCGGCGATGATATCCCGGATCTCAGATTCCCGGTAACCTTCGTTCAGCGAATCCAGACGGATGAAGGTTTTCTGGTTCTTTCCCCTGACTGCGGTATGCTTCCCCGGCTTGATCTCATAGCCGGCAGCTTCCATGGCTTTGATAAAATCCTGAAAATCCTTTGGCTTCTCCGTCAGGATCTGGTCGATGTCCCGGCAGATGCCGGTCCGGATATTTTCTTTCTTGGGAAAGGTGGTCCGTTTCTCACGCTCCGAATAGGGTGCCGGAGTGATGACGGAAAGACCGTTTTCCAGACAGACAAGGTCGCTCAGACGCTGCAGGGCAATGCCGGAGAACCAGAAGTTTTTAAACTTCCTGCTTCCGTCCATGGCCGTCGAATTAAAGACGATGTGGTTGTGTATATGGGCCCGGTCCGTGTGAGTTGCCACAATGAAGGAGTACTTGCCTTTCGTGAAGCGCATGGCCAGCTCATGTCCGAGACGGTTGGCTTCCTCCGGCGTAATCTCCCCGGGTTTGAAAGATTGCCTGATCTGGTAGGCGATTACATCCCGGTTCTGGTATTTCCCGGTGACCTGCGCATACAGGCGTTTCTGCAGCATGAATTCCTCATCAACCGTCATTGGATCACAGCCATAGGCAGTGACCAGTTCACCCTTGTCTGTCTTCTCCGGATTCTTCGCATAGTCTGTCCTGGCACCAAGGCTTCTGGCAACGGAGCGTCCTCTTGTTGCGTGCAATGCTATGAGTCTGACTGCCGCCATCGTTTCACTTCCTTTCATAGCGGCGCAGGATGAGTCATGCACCGCTGTATTCCCTTTTACTGGATCGTTGCAAGCCTTGCCAGAATCTCCTTGGCGGCCTCCCAGATCTCATCCTGTTTTGCCTGCATATCGGCGATGTCAGCGCCATAGATACCATCACCGGAATTCGCCTTCTTAGCGATCTGGTTCAGGTTGTTAGTGGCATTCCGGAGCAGGCGGATCATTTCATGGATATCGTCCATATCGAGTTTGACGATATAGCCGTCCAGGGACATTTTCCGGATGAAGGCGCTGCAGTTTTTGACGCCGGCTTCATCCATGCGCTGACGGAGCCGGTCGATTTCTTCTTTGTTCCACAAAACGTGTGTCTCATGATATCTGGTTTTCATACTCTTACCGGTACCTCCTCATCGCGCAGCAATCGGGGTCTGTGCTTTCTGGCTTCGGCCTCTGCTTTCTCTGCGGCTTTTGCAACTTCAGCCTGCCTGGCTTTTAAGGTTTCCAGCACGGAGTGCCGTTCTTCCGCAGCTTCTGATTTTCTGGCTTGCTGCCGGAGTGCTTCCGTCGGATCAGGCTGGGCGATGTTGTTAATAACGCCATCAAAGGAATTATCATTCTGTTCTACGGAATCCTCCACGGCACGGAGCGCAGCGCGCTGCGGATCTCGTTCCGGAAACCGCTCGGGATGGAGGATGATCTCCACGCGATCAGAAACCTGCGGGTCATCAAAGACGGCACCATTTAGCCATTCCTCGCACTCATGCCAACCTCCCATGGTCAGCAGATTCCCGTAAGCGCCATAAAAGCGCAGGTTGTCCTCCGTGCTTTCCAGCGTATCCAGTACATAACCGGCAGCTTCCATGGCCGCGACCAGCCGGTCCTTTTCCGCCGGGTGATCGTGCAAAGGCTCGGTGTGAGCCTCATCCCATTTACTCATGTTCCGCCTCCTCATCGTCGTCATAGACCGTGAAATCGACACCGGCAAAGTCGTTATCGGTGACATTTTCCAGTTTCTTCACCATGCTCATGCACTGGGCGATCAGCTCCTCATCCTGCATCATGCCCATTTCGTTCATGAGGGAAAGGATCGCCGTGCGGCGGGTGGATGTGTCAAATGCGTGGAGCAGGGTAATCTCTTCAACAGTAAACATTATCTTGTTTCCTCCTTCTGTTTTTTCGGTTTCCGGGATGACTTCGACTCCCGGGGCTTTAGTTTTGTGCTTTCAAGGTCCTTAAGGACGGAGCTCTTTCCCGGTTCCGATTCTTTTGATAAAGCAGCCGTAAGAGCTGCTTCCTTTTGGTCGATTTCTTTATGCAGTGCGGTAATCTGATCCCGGGTCAGGTTCAGGTTCTCTGTTTCAAAGAGCCCGTTGCGGACGTCCCTGACAGCATCCGGCGTGTCCGCCTTATCCAGATCCCTTTTCCAGTAGGAATATTCAACTGCCTGAGACAGGACCGGTTCCAGCTTCCGTAGTTCCGGTTCCGGCATCAGATCCCAGATATCCCTGTCGTCGGAATGAATCACGAATCCTTCCCCGTCATCATGCTGAGATACCTCATAGAAGAGCTTCACGGGTTCTCCGTGAATTTCACAGGTGAGGGTGTGTTCAGCAAGACGGCTGCCGGGATAGAATTTTGAATCGACACAAACGATGTCTTTTACATCGTCTGCGGTCAGATGCTCCCAGGCCTGTTCCCTTTGCAGTTCTGCCAAATGACCGTCGATCGTAGTGATCAGCTCATCTGCCGTCGTCCGGATCCTGTCCAGTGAAGCTTTCAGCTCCGGCGTATCCTTGCCTGCAGACCATCCGGCGATGTAGGCGAAACTGTAATCGCTGGTCTCGATCCCATAATGCTGGGCAACGGTATAGGCGACGGACTCGGCCTCCACCTCTTTGGCATTCCGGGTAAGGCGCGGTTCCTCCGGGGACATTTCCTTCGGATCCTTCGAATGCAGATGCTGGTGCGTCATCTCGTGGATCAAGGTTTTGATGGTCTGGACCTGGCTCATGCCTTCCTGCAGCGCGATCCGGTGATCCACCGTGTGATAATATCCCTTGGCCCCGGAGTCGATCTGCTCAAAACCGATGGGAACCGGGCAGGACCGCTTCAGGGCTTCGAAGAACATCTCGTACTGCCGGACATCGCCAGTCAGCTCGTTTACACCGATGGAAGGGATCGGCTTTCCTTCCGTTGAGCGGACGTCAAATACATTTACAACCTTGAAAGCAGGAACCATGATTTCTTTCAGTTCCGTTTGTTTCGTCCCGTCCGGATTTAATCTTGCCTGCCCCGTAGAAGGGTCAATGACTGCAACTTCCATCTTTTTCTTGTATGGCGTAGGCGCCAGGATCCGGATGGCTTTTTCGCCTTTCATGACCTGCCTGCCAAAGTTCTTCTGCCAGGCCGTGTAGCCAGCTATAAGGGTGGCCTGGGGGTCTTGTAAAGCGATTAAGATAGTATTGTTCAGGGAATAATTGTGAAACCGTGCCATGACCTTAAGATAATTTTTGAAGGACTCTGAATTCATCATCTGGGCCACGCCGGCTTCGAGCTTGTCGGTGATCTCCTTGACCTTCTCGAACTGGGAAGGGTGCGATTTCTCAGCTGACATAACCGTTCATCACCTTCCTCTCGGGGCGCTGTGCTTCTTTACGTTTCTCAAATTCCATGGAAAACTGGGGCCTGCCGTCAGCCTCAGTGGTGAGCAGAAGATCCGCATTGTAGGTCTTGCCGGTCTTCTGGCTCTTGCAGTCCTTCAGCTTCACACGGCCGTCCCTAAGAAGCTTCTCCACGACCTGGGGCGTCAGGCGCTTGCCGATCTTCGTGAAATACGCATTGTCCTTCCACAGTACAAACCGGCACTCACGGTTGCTGCAGAACCATCCTTTCTGCCTCTCCAGCACCTCCGCGCCGCAGTGCGGGCAGTTGCCGATCACTTTATTTCTGCTCATCAGTGCGTCTGCTCCTTTCACTTTCTCATAGGTCGTTACCAGATTCTCGATCATGCCCTCGATGCCGGACATGAACTCACCGCCGTCCAGCTCACCGTGTTCCACCTGCAGGAGTTTCTGTTCCCATTCGGCGGTCATGGAAGCCGACTGGATCTGCTCCGGCATGACGGTGATCAGGGAACTGCCCTTATCGGTGGCAATGAGCTGTCTGGTCTTCTTATCGCCTTTCCTCTCAATGAACCCGCGCTGTACCAGCTTTTCGATGGTGGCGGCTCGGGTGGCCGGCGTCCCCAGGCCTTTGCGTTCCGCTTCATCGGGCGTCTCATCAGCACCGGCCGTTTCCATCGCGGAGAGGAGGGTGTCCTCCGTGAAATGCTTCGGCGGGCTTGTCTTACCTTCCTTCACCTCGGCAGCATCGACTTTCACCAGATTTCCTTCCGCAGGGACCGGACCGGAAGCATCCTCATCCTTCCTCTTTTCGGGATAGAAATGCTGCCAGATGGCCTTCCAGCCAGGGATCTGGACAGTCTTGCCTTTATTCGTAAATTCTTCGGATCCGGAGCTGAGTTTCACGGTCATCTCCGCATACCGGTGATCCTCGGCCGCAGCACAGAGAAGCCTTACGGAGATCAGCTGCAGAACTGCCTTTTCGCCGGAGGAAAGGTCTGTAATATCACTGCCTGCCATGGTCTTTGTGGGGATGATAGCGTGGTGGTCGCTGACCTTGCTGTTGTCGAAGACCGATGCCGGACGGACCGGATCCGTGCGAAGAGCATCGCCGGAATAACCGAACTTCTCTGCGACGGAAGCGATCAGCGCCGGCAGCATTTCCCGCATGTCATCGGTCAGGTACCGGCTGTCGGTCCTGGGGTAGGTGACCAGCTTCTTCTCATAAAGGCTCTGGGTGAAATCCAGGGTCTGCTGCGCCGTGAAACCGAGGATACGGTTCGCGTCTCGCTGCAGGCCAGTCAGGTCGTAGAGAAGAGGCGGCTTCTCCAGCTTTTCTTTGGTCTCGATGGTCCGGATCATGGCTTCTCCTTCCTCCCTGCAGAGAGAAGCGAGGCTTTCAGCCTCATCCTTTTTCTGAAATCTGGAACTTGTTGCAGTGATCCCGCCGGCAGTGATCTGCACGGTCCAGAAGGGCTCCGGCTTAAACGCTGCAATCTGGGCATCCCGCATCACCACCATGGCGAGGGTCGGCGTCATGACACGGCCCACCGCCAGGGTCTGGCCATACAGGCATGAAAAAAGCCGGGTGGCGTTCATTCCGACGATCCAGTCGGCTCGCTCCCGGCAGAGGGCTGCCTCATACAAGGCATCATATGCAGTTCCGTCTTTAAGCTTCTCGAAGCCTTCCCGGATGGCTGTGTCTTCCATGGAAGAGATCCACAGCCGTTCAAAGGGTTTCTTACATCGGCACTGGTTATAGACCAGGCGGAAGATCAGTTCGCCTTCCCTACCGGCATCGGTCGCGCAGACGAGACTTTTGACATCCGGCCGTTCCATCAGGCCTTTCAGGATCTGGTACTGTTTGCTGGTCCCGGCAGACACCTCGTACAGGAACCGTTCCGGCAGGATCGGCAGGTCCTCCAGCCGCCATTTGGCAAAGCGTTCATCGTAATGCTCCGGGGCGGAGAGCTCTACCAGATGGCCGACACACCAGCTGACAAGGTAACCGTTGCCTTCCAGATACCCGTCCTGACGCTTCGTGGCACCGATGACGCGGGCCAGGGACTGGGCAACCGAAGGCTTCTCGGCAATGACAAGTTTCATTCGTGCATCCTCCTTTTTCGCATAAAAATATTCCTCCGGTCCATTTATGGAACGGAGGAATATGTAAGAAGCTTGTTATGAACGATGAACTTTATGCCTTGGATCCAGACGTATTATTTTATAGTAACCTGCCTCAATAACAACATGAATACGAAATACAGGGGTGATTTCATAATGATATACCTGCATACCCTTATAGGTGTCATCCGTATCCGGTTTTCTTGAAAACGCTTTATCAACTTGCGTTACCGTCATCTGGGAGACTTTATTCAAGAAAGCTTGAAACTGTTTTACATTCTCTGGTGTTAATTCTTTAAATGAATATCCATTCTCCAAAGGATATTTGAAGCATAATTCAAATGGGACCTCTCGATTTTGCTTTTGTGTTAGTTTAGCCATATTTAGTCGCCGGCATAAATTGATTTGTAATAAGATGCCATTGTACTAGGAGAAATAACAACAGAGCATCTCTCATCTGGTTCATACCCTTTTCGAGCTTCCATCCACGGGAGTTCCCTATGAGTCAATGCCTCGAGTGCGTTGCCGGTATTATCTCCATATGTGTCCCATACATCTTCTAGGAGCTTCTCATCATCAGGATCAAGCTTAACGTTAATTACCCCTTTAATTCTAATTGGATCATAGCCAAATGATTTAAATCTGTCCCAAAGAGCAGGAGATACCGGTCCATGAACCCACGCCTGAAAATCTGTATCTTCCAATCGATATCCTTTGAGAGCATAACACCATGCCTGAGCATAATAGCAGAGCTTCTGAACTTTCTTCTGCGTCATCTCACCTTTTTTTAAAAACCAATTAGCAATATCAAAAACAGAATACTTGCCAGTTTCCTCAATATTGATGTCCGCTGTTTCATCGGCAGGAAGAATTACATAACGCTGAGTATCTGTGGATATTGCAGATGTGACATATGAATGGTACGCACTATAGGAGGTTGTCACTGCTGTGTTATGTTTGGAATTCATTGCCCCGTTCATATACAATTTCCTCCTCTCCATTACCTATCGCAATTCTGCTATTATCTGACGAACGGTCATGGCGCCAACCTTCAAAGTTTACTCGATTTTGTATGGCAATCTGCCCGTCTTGTAATGCAGCTCTCACTACAACGCCTTCTGTAGTAAAATAATCAGAGCCCCCAACCACACTTTCTAACAAACACCTTCTTACTGCATAGGCCCCATTTACTTCTGTAATCATAAATGGCTTACTAAATTGTAGCTCATCATTTATATCATCATACAATCCCTTGATGAGCTCATACTGATCTGCAGATGGCTTTTTGATATTAAGACCTAATTCGTTCTGGGCCTCGCGCCGATTAATAGTATAGTCGTGACTTCCTGATTCACTACAAAGAAAATCTATGATTTTTTTTATTTTTTCCGGGTCCGTTACCTGATTCTGCAGCAATTTTTCTGCCATCATCTGAATCTGGGCTTTTGAACGATATACTTCACCTAATACCAAAGGGTGAACAAAGTCGGTTAGTTTCTCGAAGATGCTTGCCAACGATGCATCGTCGGTAATAGATAATTCGTTTTTTGCGAACTCTAGATACCCTTTAACTGCCTCAACGCTAACCGGGAACAAACTACCATCAGCAACCCTAGGGTTTAATGCTGTATGCAAGCTTGGATCTATTGGGCCAAGTGTAGCTTGCTTAGTCATAACAACTTCATTGGCACCAAGACTGATAATTGTTCCTGAACTATGCGCTTTATGGGGAACAATAACTTGCAACTCATCGCAGTACATCCGCAAAAGATTTACTATGTTTCTCGCTGCTGACGTATCACCGCCGCGGGTATATAAAAATAGTGAAATCTTTTTACACGGACCGATTTTGTCAAGATGATCGATGAAATAGTCAATGACATCAGGAGCAATCTGTGCACTCATGTTAGGACGATCGCTTGTTATATAAGACAGAATTCTACTGTCAAACTCTTCTTCTAATCTCTTATATAAAGCGACTCGTTCATTATACATTAGCCATACCTCCTCCCGTAGACATTTATTATACACCGGCAGTCCGCTAAATTCCACAACTTTTTCATTTTTCTCTTGACTTTTCATCGGTTTTGTGGTAAGTACCTCTGCCTGACAATCTCAAAATCGCAGACATCAATAAATATAACGTAACGGATCCATTATGATTAGAATTGTTTAGGTTTATGTATCGAGGCAGCTTTCGCCGCCTCTTGGACTTAGAGTTCCGGGCCTTTCTTAGTTTTCGACTTTGCCTTCGGGGTCTTTTCAGGCGTGAGCTTCGATGCCGTGTCCTTCACGAGAGCATCAAGTTTCTCCCTAGCAGATTCCCTGGGCCCGGTCGCTTTCTGTTCCCTCGCCTGCGGAACCCTGGTCTTGTAAACCTCGACCATGCTTTTCAGTTCCTGGTTCGGGACCTTGTTCTGCTGATTCTCCCAGATGATCTTGCCCTGTTCATCCTGACCTTTCAGAACCGGCTTTGTCACAACAGTAGTCCCATCTGCCTGGATCTTGGCCCACAGGCCTTTGCCGTACTGGTTCTCATGGACTGCCTTCGCCGGCAGCACGAAGCTGGCCCACGGGGTTTTGTCATACTGGTCCTGGTTCGGAATCATGATCCGCATGAACTCCCGGCCATCCTTTGACTGGAAGGGCTCTGCCAGGCCTTTGCCGAACTTGATGGTAACTTCCTCGCGCTTTCCAGGTGTTTCTGCTGTCTTTCCTTCTTTGGCTTCCTTTGCCATCTGGGCTTCCGCCTCCAGCACGAAATCCGGTAGAGGCATCTCATTAATTCCCTTACTCTCAGGCATGTTTTCTCCTCCTCGTTCATACAGTGATGTTCCGTCCGCGACGCGGAGGATGTCCTCCGCCGTCATGGAAATGATCTGGTTGCTGAAGTCTGCCAGCTGTGCCTCCCGCATGCTGCAGTAGTTGCCGTTTCCTCCGCCGATAACGATGTGGTCCACGCAGGGTATCCCCATGATCTTGCCGGCTTCGATCACCTTCCGGGTGGTCAGGATATCGTCCTTAGACGGTGTCACATCACCGGATGGATGGTTGTGCAGTAAGAGGAAAGAACCCGCATTGGTCATAAGCCCTGACTTCAGGATGTTTGGGATTGCAGCAATCGAGGTATTGATGTCCCCGACACTTACGATATTGAAGTTGATCGGCTGAAGCTTAGCGTTCATGTTGACCACACAGAGAACCTCCCGGTCATACTGGCTCATTTCTCTCCGCATTACATCGAGAGCTGCCGCCGGGGAAGAGAGGGGCTGCTCCGAGTAAAGAGCATGCCCCTCAG
>JAFTFD010000261.1 GCA_017449745.1 Lachnospiraceae bacterium | reverse complement strand
TCTTCTGTACAGCCCGTTCAGTTTCGGATTCCCCATCATGCAGACGGCATACCAGGCGCCGGCGGACTGGCCCGCGATCGTGATATTTTCCGGATCTCCGCCAAAATAAGATATGTTTTCATGTACCCATATAAGCGCCTGATTCACATCGTTCACAGACAGATTTGTATCCGCGATCTCAGGGAGATACAGGTTTCCTAATACTCCAAGACGATAGCTGACGTTCACCACTACGATCCCGCACTCGGCCGCCAACTTTTCGCCGCTATACCACGGAATGGCGCCGCCTCCCGTCATGAACGCGCCGCCGTGCATCCAGAACAGGACAGGCCGCTTGGCATTTCCGTTGGTTCCAGGCGTCCAGATGTTTACCGAAAAAGCGGATTCGCTCTGATAATTCTCCTCTTCTGTGTTCCCCATCACATAGGAAAGGCGCCCTTTTGCCTGCGGAAAAACAGGACCATAGCTCGTTGCGTCATAAACTCCGGTCCATTCAGGCGCTTTGCCGGAGATGCGAAACCTTCCGCGATCAGACGCATAGGGAACATTCCTATACTCCTGATATGTGCCGTAGTCGTTTCCTTTGAGTTTTCCCTGGGGGATTTCCAGATAACAATTGTCCATGTCAACCACCTCGTCTGTTTTATTTTGTTTGGCAAATAAGAACTAGAGACGGGTTGATCTCCTAATCTCTCCTGATCTCCACTGATCTCTCCTGTTCTTACCTGCAAACACTTATCAGATTATACTCTTATCTGCATATTATCTTCTACTGTTAATTAAAGATAAAACCAGATCTGTTCTGCGATCGAATACTGATCCGGTATCTGTTTGTCATATTGACATTATATCTACCCGCAAATACTATCATTATAAGAGGTATTTTTATCGCAATTTTTTCGCAAAGTCAGCCTGAAGTGCCTGCCGCTGAAGGCAAAAGCCGGAAAGGATCTGGACCCTTCTCCTATCCTTCTCCTATCCTGCGCAACGGACATAAAGGAGGCTCTCATGAACCCTTTAACCAACGAACTGCTCTACACACATCCCGCCGACAGATGGACGGACTGCAGCCTGATCGGCAGCGGCCGCCTGGGCGCCACGATATACGGAGGCGTCAACGAAGAACGCATCGGCCTCAATGAGGAGACGATCTGGATGGGAAGGCGCGAGGACCGCAGCAATCCCAAAGCCAGGGAAGCCCTGCCGAAATTACGCCAGCTTCTCTTTGACGGAAAGCTCTCGGAAGCAGAGGCGCTCGCGCGGGAAACCATCGTCTCCAGCCCGAGCAAATTTGGTGCCTATACTCCCTTTGCTGATCTCCTGATCTACGACAACATCGAGCCCTGGCGCGACGGGATCAAGCCAAAATACTATGATTATCACGACTATGAGAGACATCTCGACCTCTCTACGGGTATTTTGACTGTTTCTTATACGAAAAACGGAGTCCGATATACGAGGGAATATTTTGCCTCCTATCCGGACAATGTCATCGTCATGCGCTTTTTCAATGACGGCGATCTTCCCATGGACCTGACGATGGGATTTGTGCGCGGTTTTGATTATGTCGGCAGCGCACCGGATCTTAAGACGGTTATGTATACGGATACCCTGTGCGAGGGCGGCGTTACATTTGCGGGCGCAATGAGGGTCCAGACAGAGAAAGGAACTGCAGAGACGACAAAAATACCGAGCGATCTCGGTTACATGCCCGCCTACATGATGGTCAATCGGGCAAACTATATCACGATCTTCGTCGCGATCAGGACAGATTTTGACGGCGGCGATCCGCTTGATTGCATAAGAGATTTGGATAGCGCTGTAGAAAAAGGATATGAGCAGCTGAAGAAAGATCATATTGCGGATTTCCGGTCCCAGTATGAGAGATTTTCGATCCATCTTGGCGGCACAGCTGAGGACAGCAAGCCCAGGAATACCCTCGCCTGGCTCGATGAAGCCCATGACGGCGACGTCTCTCCTGCTTTTGCCGAGCTTACGATGAACGCTATGCGGTATATGTTCATCTCCGCTTCCAGAAAAGGAGGGAAGCCCTCCAACCTGCAGGGCGTCTGGAATCACATGATGCATCCCAGCTGGGAGAGCGATTACCACACGAACGTGAATTTGCAGATCAATTACTGGCCTGCCCACGGGTGGGGCCTTCACGAGGACGTCGAGCCGCTCCTTGACTGGATCGAGTCGCTCGTTCCCTCCGGAACCCAGGCCGCACAGCGGGTGTACGGCACCCGCGGCTGGACTGTCCACCACGCCAGTGACCTCTTCGGCTACGCCACTCCCCTGTTTGACATCGTCGGGATCTGGCCTGTCGGCGGACCCTGGCTCTGCCGGCACCTGTATGATTACTATCTGCACACCGGCGACAAACAAATGCTCAGGGACAAGCTCATC
This sequence comes from Lachnospiraceae bacterium, assembly GCA_017449745.1. Taxonomy (GTDB): domain Bacteria; phylum Bacillota; class Clostridia; order Lachnospirales; family Lachnospiraceae; genus CAG-791. Next base: position 3,521 of record JAFTFD010000261.1, on the reverse strand, counting down.
CCGATCATGAAGGGAAGCGCTGAATTTATGATGGATTTCATGATCCCTGCCCCGGAAAACACTCCCTATGCCGGAATGCTGGTCACGAACCCTTCTGTTTCTCCGGAAAACATCTATATCCGTCCGGATACCCAGGAGCACGGCATGCTGTGCTTTGCGCCGACAATGGATGTCGAGATCGCTCAGGATCTGTTCACTCTTTTGATCGAAGCGATCGAAGCTATCAGGGAAGGCGAACCGGATTTTGAGACGGAATTCCTTGCGGAATGCAAAAATACGCTGGGCAGCCTTCCTCCTGTCAGGATCAGCAAGCGCTACGGCGGTATCATGGAATGGGTCGAGGACTATGAGGATGAGGATCCCGGTCACAGGCACGTCTCGCATCTTTACGGAGTTTATCCTGGATGGAGCATCACTCCCTCTAAAACACCGGAACTGGCTGCAGCTGCCCAGAAAAATATCGACCGCAAGTTTGAAGCAGGCTACCACGGCCAGGGCTGGAGCCTTGGCTGGATCGCCAATATACTGGCGCGCCTTAACAATGCGGAAGGCGCTTATGCGATCATGACGAAGATCTTCCGGGAGCAGCTCCTGCCTAACTTTATGGTCAATGCGCACGGACAGGGACAGGTCGGCGATGCTATGGCTCTGCCTGCAGCGATGCTGGAAACGATCGCCCAGAGCCACGGTGAAGAGATCGTTCTCCTCCCCTGCCTGCCATCAGCATGGCCGGAGGGCGAAGTTCACGGTATGGGACTTCGGGGCGGATATACTTTAGATATGAGCTGGAAAGACGGAAAAGTCGTGAATGCGGTCTTGAAAAAGGCATTCCCCGGAAAAGAAAAGAAGGTGCGTGTTGCCTCTGCCGGGGAATACAGGATCAGTTATTGTGAGAACGGAGATATTTCTGTTCAGAAGGTTGATCAGGCGGTTTAAGACCGCCTGATCCTACACTTTTTCGTATACGTGTTTCGCGTATAATGCCATCTCCCGGATCAGGTCAAAGGGTACGGCATAATAAAGGAACTGCACTGTGCCTTTGCTGAATTTATACTTATGCTCCTTAAAAACCGGCGCAAAATGCTCTATCACTTCACGGCCGGCATAAATGCCCAGATGCGTTTTTTGCGCTGCAAAGTGAAACAAGTTATGTCCCTTCCACCATGTCGGCATCTGCCAGGAGATCCTTTCCTCTGCGTCGGGAAGAGCTTCCCGTATTACGTCACGCACCAGTTTCAGCACGGAACGTTTATCCGGGTCCTGAGCGGCGATATATTCGTCTATTACATTCTCCATTTTCAATACCACCTGCTTTTCAAGTCAGCCAATTATAATCCCTGCTGTTTAATAGATGAACTCTTGAATCATTGATCATACTCAAACATACCATGAATCGTATCAGACAAATTCATTATATCCGAGTAGGCTAAAAAATCTCTTTTTGTACAAGTGCGTACATCCGGATCAATTATTTTAATCTGTCCACAGAGCACTGTTCCTGATTCTCCATAATTTCCCTTTACACGCAAATGAACCGGTCCTGCGGGAATTTCCCGAATTACTGGACAAACATGAAATACACCCGTTGCTCTGATAAACGCATTTTTGCTGACTATCAAAACAAATGCTTCTGAAATCCGCTTATCTTAATAATGTCGCCCTGCACGAACTCACTCATAGCATCTCTCTGCCCACTGGCTCTCCCCAATCATAATCGCATATAGTGATTTCACCATTGTACTCAGCTAATCTTTCCTCAAAAGTTTTATGAGTAAACTGTTTTCTGAGGATTATTGCATCATTCTCTATTTCCAGCTCCAGAACATCAGAAACCTTCAAATTCATTTCGTCGAGTACTTTCTTAGGTATTCTTATCCCCTGGCTATTTCCCCAGGCTCTAATTGCAATCTGCTCCATACGTCTCCTCCTAAATGTATATACATTATTCAGTATAACCAAACAGGAATGGAAGTAAAATGAAGCTTCTATTTTTTCCTGACTTTTTCAAGTGCCCTGTATACTCTGGAAAAATCAATGGTACATTGTCCGTCTGATATACAAATCGGGATCTCCGAGTTAAAATCATATTTTTCAGGGCAGGAATCATCACTGCGGAGATCGTAAACAAAAACCGTATCCTTTTCAGGATCTATGATCCAATACTCCTTAACGCCGGCATTCTTGTATTTGTAAAGTTTCAGGAACATATCTTTTGCGCGAGTCGAAGGTGAAAGGATCTCCACGGTAAGCTCCGGCGCTCCGTCAATTGCCTTTGCTGAGATATCATAATCTCTGCAGATCATAAACAGATCCGGCTGCACCATTGTTTTATTATCCATATCAAGACGGACGTCACAGGGAGACAGATAGACTTCACATTCCCTGTCATGAGAATCCACACATTCACGAAACAGAATATACAATTCTCCCAATATTTTCTGGTGAATTATTGCCGGTGCAGCCATGTCATAGAACACACCGTCGATCAATTCGACCCTTCTCTCGTCAGGAAGGGCATAATAGTCCTCAAGTGTATATTCCCCATCTGTCTTTTGATGGTCGTCAGTTCTTCCGTATGTCACGGCAGCTTCCTTGAAAGAATAGGGTTCCTGCCTCTCAAGAAAATACGATGGTTTTTCCTCTGAGCCGTCACGTGCTTCAGCACCGTTCTTAACGTGCTGGTAAATTGCCAGTTCTCTCCTGCGGGATTCTTCTGTGAACAACACGGTCTCGATTGCGATCAATGTACTCTTTCTCGGTGCCCTGGTGGTACCGCTGAATACCTTTTGGATCGTGCTGAGCGGTATTCCTGATGTCTGTGCGATCATCTCGTTCGTAAGCCCAAGTTCAGCTTTTTTGCTGCGCATATCTTCCAGTGTCATGTTCTACCCCTTTGCGACCTTTGCGATCTTTGCGACCTTTGCGACCTTTGCGATCTTTGCATTTTGTTTGTTTCTCTCCGAAGGATTTTTAAGCAGTGCGCCAAAACATCTCAACACTTAGTGCCTTAATGCTCCAAAGCAGCCTGCAATGCCATTTGTTTTCCATAATAATACCATATTTCATCATTTCACGCAATATTATTTCCATTTCAATTTTATTCCGAGGAAATTAATTCGCCAAATCTAATCAGACCGGTTTATTTTTGCAACATTTCGGAAATATCGTGGATATCAGCCAATGTATGCCGCTTGTTGACTCCTTGGGGGTAATTTGGCAATACAATGAAAAATGAGACAAAGAGTACGCCCCTCTGTCTCATTCTGTCTGCGTTATCCCATTTTGTCCTGATTTACAGGCTGCCGGGTTCTGTCATGTTGACAACATCCAGGACTCTGTCAATTTCAGCCGGCTCGAGCACCTTTTCTTCCAGGATGATCTCTCTCACCGGCCTGTTCTGATACAGCGCCTTTTTGGCGATGTCCGCCGCGCGCTGATATCCGATTACGGGAGCAAGCACTGTCACGATCCCGACGCTGTTTTCCACCAGTTCGCGGCATCTATCCTCGTTAGCCGTAATG
>JAFTFD010000260.1 GCA_017449745.1 Lachnospiraceae bacterium | reverse complement strand
GCCTTTTCCGAAAAATCAAAACTCCCCTCTTCATTTCTCACCTGTCGGATCATATGAAGGCTTCCTGCATTGACAAAGCCAAAACATTCCCTGTCGATCTCAACCGTGATCATATCTACATTCAGCAGATAGGTTCCCCGCTCAAAGTACAGGATCTCAACGGCTGTATGCCAGTGCGGGTTTACGACAAACGGCCCGTCTGTTTTTTTACTGTCCGAATCTGCTCCGTAAATCGTACATGGGAAATTCAGTGTTCCCTGCCTGCGGCTCTCCTGCAGTCCGGTCAGTTTCTCTGCTGTTCTGTTTGATTGCAAAACTGCTGATCCAACTCCTGGCATCATGTTTTTCCATCCATAGTTTTCCTGCATTTTTTACTGCCGCCGCATCTGTTTTTACAAATCGGGAACACCTGCGGCCCTACCTGTATTCACAGTCTGCCAGGTGGTCGTTCACAATGCCAATGGACTGCAGAAAAGAGTATGTAATGACCGGTCCGACAAACGCGATCCCCCTCTTCTTCATGTCTGCTGCCATCTTTTTTGATATTTCCGAGACTGTCGGTATTTCCGCCGGCGTCTTCCAGTGACCGTCGATCTGTTTCCCATCTGTAAAGCTCCACAGATATGCATCAAAGGAGCCGAACTCCTCCCGGATCTGTTTTACCACCTGCGCATTTTTCCTGACGCTGTAGATCTTACCGCGGTTTCTGATGATACCGGGATTTGACATCTGTTCTTCCAATTCTTCATTGGTCATGTCTGCACAGGCATCGATCTTGAAATCATGGAACGCCTCGCGGTAGGCTGCCCGCTTGTGCATAATCGTCTGCCAGGACAGGCCGACACTGGTCCCCTCGAGACAGAGCATCTCAAACTGAAAGTCATCATCGTGACTGATCCTGCACCACTCGTGATCGTGGTACTCTTTCAGGATCGGATCTCCCTCATACCATTTTCTGCATTCGCTCATTTCTCTTATATTCCTTTTCCGTCCTCTAAATTTTAAGCGGAATCCGCCGCTGTATCATCACCAGAAGGCGTTCCGGATCCAGTGTATATGATGCCTCTCGCCCTCCAGTTTTACGATCTCTACAACGTCAAACCTTACCTGTATTGTATCCGGAATTCTCTGGGTGTAAATATAAAAAGAGGCGGTTTTTCTGATCTTCTGCTGTTTGGCCGGAGTTACCGCTTCCGACGGGACGCCGTGCGCCTGGCTTCTGCGATATTTGACCTCCACGAAGACAAGTTCATTCCCATCCCATCCGATAATGTCGATCTCGCCCTGCCTCGAATAGAAGTTTCTGTCCGTCACTTTGAATCCATGCTGAGACAAAAAAAGCGCAGCTGCCTCTTCCCGCAGCGCGCCTTTTTTTCTTGTATTCATGCTGTCTGACTTGTGAATGTTCATATTATTTTGAACAAGGGGACAGGGGACGGTTCTCTGTCTCTTCCCCCATTTTAATGCTTCTCTTGGCGTTTCTGAGGAGACAGAGAACCGTCCCCTGTCCCCCCTGTCCCCCTAAATATAGTTCTGAATGAATGTCCTGCGATGGATCGGGCACGGGCCGTATTTTCGAATGGCTTCGATGTGTTCCCTGGTCCCATATCCTTTGTGCTTCGCAAAGCCGTACTCCGGATATTTCTGATCCATTTCTTCCATGAGACGGTCCCTGGTCACCTTGGCCAGGATACTGGCCGCTGCGATAGAGAGGCATTTCGCATCCCCCTTGACGACGGGTACCTGCGGTATATTAAGCATGGGGATCGTCACTGCGTCGTTGAGCAGGACAGACGGCTGCACGGAGAGTCCTGCGACCGCGCTGCGCATCGCTTCATAGGTGGCCTGCAGAATATTGATCTCGTCGATCCGCTCCTGCCAGACAAGGGACACCTGCCAGGCTAAAGCTTCCTCTTTGATCACATCAAAGAGCATGTCTCTCTTGGCTGCTGAGAGCTTTTTGGAGTCATTCAGATACAGAATGTCATGGTCCGGCCTCAAGATCACGGCTCCTGCAGCCACAGGACCTGCGAGAGGCCCTCTGCCCGCCTCGTCGATCCCGCAAATCAGGATCCTGTCCCACCCTTCCGGGTGGTCACTTTGCTCCGATCCAGGCTCCCCTGATAAGAGCTCCGGGAAAAATCCTGTCCCGAATTGTCTGAGCACAGCATCTCTCTCAAAGGCGCGCATTCCTGCCACCCGCTGCTGCTCCGCCAGGAGTTTCTCCTGTTTTTTCTGTTCTCTTTCCGCCTTCGTCATTGCATTTTCCTGCATCCGGTATCTGTTCGGCTCTAATTATGTCAACACAGGGCTATCACTACCGTCATATGATCCCAATGCGCGATCAATGCTCGATTATCCCGAATTTGCTGAAAGGATAAATGCGGATCCACGCCCTGCCGATCAGCTCGCTGCGCTTGATGTTTCCCACATCCGGGTATCGGCTGTCTTCACTGACCGTCCGGTTGTCGCCGAGCACAAAATACTCGTCATCCGCCAGATGGATCTCCTGCGCTGCCAGTCCCGGGAACGTGATCACCTCGTAGCCGTAATCCTCCTCCAGAATCTCACCGTTGATCCAGATATTTCCGGCTTCGTCAATATAAACAGTCTCCCCCGGAAGTCCTATGATCCGCTTGATAAAGTAGGTCTTCTCCTGATACCGGTAGGGGAAAATAATAATCTCAAACCGTTCCGGATCACGGAATCTGTAGCTGATCTTATCCGCAAGGAGCTGATCAGCGTGATCCAGTGTCGGGTACATCGACAGGCCATTGACGTCGGTCCTCTGTACCACGAAATGAATCAGCAGCCAGGAGAGCAGGATCACTGATCCGAGCCATACAACATAGTCCAATATCGTACTGAGTAATTTATTCTTCATAGTTTTTCTTCAAATTATTTAAGTCGTCGAATCGTCTTCAAGACGGTCCAGTGTGATCCTTCCTATCCTGCCGTTTTTAAAATCGTCCAGCAGCATATGGGAAGCTCTTTTAAGGTCCGGTTCTTCGCCTTTTGAGAGAAGATTCCTGTTTTTTGCGATCTGCTGAAGGGTTTCATGCAGGATGACGCTGTCGACCTGAGTTTCCGGATCCTGCAATGTGCTTTCCTCCTGCGGGATCCATGGCAGATCATGGCAGCTGTATTTTGAAGCGAGCTCCTCCGGATACATCCGGATCAGATACTGCAAGAGCTCCAGGGACAGCTCATCCTCATCCAGGATCTCTTCGCGGATCGAGCCGGCCAGAGCAAGCTTCACGCCCACAGCCCGGTCATCGAATTTTGGCCACAGAATACCGGGTGTATCCAGGAGATCCAGCGATCTCTGCATTCCCTGTCCTTTCTGTCCGGAGAGATTTAACTTGACGGAGATCCACTGTTTTCCTCTTGTGACGCCCGGCTTGTTTCCGGTTTTTGTGCTGGCTCTTCCTGCCAGGGAATTAATAAACGTAGACTTTCCGACATTCGGAATTCCGCAGACCATTGCTCTTAGCGGTCTGTTTAGGATCCCTCGTTTTCTGTCCCGTTCTATTTTTTCCCGGCACGCTTTTTCGACGATTCCTTTTACATCCGCTCCGGCCTTTTTCGTCCTGGAATCAGCCGCGACAACATACCACCCTTTGCTCTCAAATTCCTTCTGGAACTGCCGGGTGATCGCCGGATCTGCCAGATCAGCCTTTCCCATAACGATGATGCGTGATTTGCCCGCTGCCAGCGAATCAATGTCCGGATTTCTGCTCGAGTAAGGGATCCTGGCGTCTATGATCTCGATGACAAGATCGACCAGCTTGATATTCTCCTGCATCATCCTCCGGGCCTTGGTCATATGACCCGGATACCACTGATAATCCATATATTATTCCCCATGCCGTAGCGTCAGCGAAGGCATCGCACAGGAGAAATCGCGTCTGCACGAAGTGCTGCGTTTCTCCTGAATTGCGATTTGAGGCGCTTGCGGCTCAAATCAAGTGACGAAAAATATGCATCAGCATATTTTTCACACTATCCTTTAATTCAAATGAATATGTTTTCTCATTCCACGAAATGTAATCCGGCATCTCCTGACGGCAGAGCTACCCACACTTCTCCTATGATATCCGACGTATGGATCACTCCGAGCCCCGGGGATCTTGAATCTGTCTGCTGTACATTTCGTTCATCCCCGAGGACGAAATACTCGCCGTCTTTGAGGATGATCTGCGCTTCTGCCATTCCCGGATCACGGATCAGCGCAAGGGCATCGCTCCCCGGCGCAGGCACGCCGTCGATCAGCACGACGCCGTTCTCGATCTGCACCGATTCTCCGGGAATTGCTGCGATCCGCTTGATCAGAGGCGGCTGTTCTGTATTGCCGGAAGGATAAAATGCAATGACGTCACCGGATTCCGGCGAAGAGAGCCTGTAGGCCATCGTATTGATCAGCACATGCTCTCCCTCGATGATCCCCGGCTGCATGGAAGCATCCGACATCCGCACCCGAAATCCAAACATCTGGGTAAAAAAAACACCGAGCGCTATCGCAATAACTGTGTAGACGACCCACTGCAGGAGCTCATTCCACCTGTTTCCCCTGCCACCGTATCCGGGTTCATAAAAGGACAGGCCCCCTGTGTGATAGCTGCTCTTTCTTGCCATTCCGTACTCCGACTCTGTGGATGCTGATGCTGTGCACCGCGCACTGGCGCAGGCACTGCGCATAATAATTATGTCCGCATTGATTGCTATGAATGTACCAAAAAGCCGCACCTTATTAAGGTGCGGCTCGTTCTCACTTCTTATCTCTTACGGTGACGATCTCTTTGACCTTCGCCTTCTTACCGCTCAGCTGACGCAGATAGTTCAGCTTAGCTCTTCT
>JAFTFD010000259.1 GCA_017449745.1 Lachnospiraceae bacterium | reverse complement strand
GGAAATAATGTAAGATATCGTGCCGTCTGTTGGAACGGTGCGCTCAGCGATTCTTTGACAGATCCCGGTCGAATATTCATTCTGGTCAACGCATTCTGATATCCTTTATAAATGACCAGTACAGTCAAAAGCGTTATTATCAGACCCTTCCAGGCCTTTTTTGCTCCGGCACCATCAGCCTGCTTTATATCACTTTTGTGAACTCTCAGCAGGTAATACAAAGATACCAACAGCATAAATCCAACAAGAATCGAACCATTATTGCGCGTAAGGCAGACCAATAGAGCAGTAATTCCGATTTTCAAGCCAGCAGTCACCGTCGCATTTTTCCCGGGAGAATTCAGCGGCTGCGTATTCGTATTCAAGACCAGTTCCGTCACTTGTATCAGCAGCAGCACCGTAAATGCGGCGAAGAACCCGTCCTTTACGACTGTCGTCAGGTATCCCGCATAGACTGGCGAGAACATATATATTGCCTGAATGACATATTCAAACGCCGCCGATGCATGTTTTCTGATGAACGCAAGTGAACGGACCAGGATCAGTGAAATAATGCAGGTCTGAAAAACCGAGAACAGGAAAACACCCGCATTGACGGAACGTAAAACATTCTGCCCGAAGGCGGCAAATCCGCCCATCAGCCAGGCGACGAACGGCGGCCAGTGTGAGGTCATCTGTTCATATCCGAGCGCCTGGGCGATCTGGTGATATGCATCCCAGTCGATTCCTGCCGGGTAACGGATGATCAGGTACGGCGACCATGCCGCCAGGATCAGGATCCACTCTGCACGGAACGAAATCCGTTCTCCCCTGCTCTTTCCAGTTTTTGACGTTTTGAGGCGGCTGCCTGCAGATCCGGCCTGCTTCGCCCTGTTTCCCGATACGTCCGGACCAACGCTGTTTCCACAGAAAAATAGACTTTCTGTCAAAAATGCTATGAGGCTTACAGCAGCAAAGATCAGCCCCCACAGCAGCAGATACCGGACCGGCTTGCCGTATGGAACCACAACGTCAAACCATGTACAGAAATGCTGGTACTGCATCTCCGGCCACGGTATGCTTCGTGTTTTCTCTGTGTCCGGAATGATTCCGGGTTTTTTCGCAAAAGTTCCGAAAATCGTCCCGAAGCTGCGGTACTGCTCCCCGCAGAACATAAAAAAAGCAAACAGTGCGGCGAGAAAGGCTCTCTCCGCCCTGCCGGGTCTGTTCACATTGTTGCTGCCTGATTTGTTTTTACCCATCAGAATACCTGGTACTTATGATATTGTCTCTATAAAAACTGCTCGAAAAACTGTTTTACCGTTATCCGCGCTTATTCATCTTCCGGTGACCACGACTGCTGCAGATCCTCGATGATCAGCTTCCCGTCTGAGCGCGCCGCCACCTGGTACTGGTCTTCGTACACGATTGTATTCACAACGTCAGATATATCTTTGACTAGAATTATAACACTTATGTCCACTATTTGAGGGGATGTCGCTCAAAGTACGCCCACCTATATACCCCCATCAGATCAGAGAATGATCTATCTGGCCGTATTCATGTATACATATATTGACAACAGGCCCAGAAAATGTTATCAATTAAATACATCTTCGGTTATTTTTGCAAAAATATTTTCAATAATCCATAATCTATGTTGTTATCAGCAACACTCAGATATAAATCAGCCACTGTATGATTTAACTATAATACCCCGCGGCAAGGAGATCTGCCAAATGAAAAAATTATCCCTGAAGAAACTTGCTGAAACTGTAAATGCACGGCGCCGCGCCATGGAAATGACACAGGCCGCCCTTGCAGGCGCCACCGGCATGAACCGATCCATCCTGAGCCGTCTCGAATCCCAGGATTATATGCCTTCGATCGAGCAGCTGCAGGCACTTGCGGAAGCGCTTGCATTCGATCCGACTGAGCTGTTCATTGAGGAAAATCCGCAGATTCCCTCCTCTGATTCCGCCGGTCAAAAATGTGATTCCTATAAAATCGCCGTCGCCGGTACCGGCTATGTGGGCCTGTCGCTCGCCGTTCTGCTGGCACAGCATAATGACGTGACCGCGGTTGATATTATTCCTGAAAAGGTAGAAAAGCTCAATCAGTTCATTTCCCCGATTCAGGACGAGTATATTGAAAAATACCTGTGGGAAGCCAAAGAAGGAATACGTCCTCTGCATTTGAGAGCCACGACAGACGGCGCAGCTGCTTACAGAGATGCCGATTTTGTCATTGTCGCCGCGCCGACCAACTATGATCCGCAGCAGAATTTCTTTGACTGCTCTGCGGTGGAGGCCGTGATCCGGCTGGTGCTTAACACGGTCACTGCGGAAACGCTGGGCGGGACTTCTCAGGATCTGTCCCTCACCAATCCTTCCGGATTATCGCCGTCAGGCAGCGAATCCGTCGGGAGCCTGCCTGATGCCGGCAGCATGGACAAGAAATTTCGTTTTCCTGCCATTATTATTAAGAGCACAATTCCTGTAGGATACACAAAGCACATACGGACAAAATTAAGAGAAGAATACGGTGAGGCGGCGGACCATATTCTGTTCAGTCCTGAATTTCTGCGCGAGTCCAAAGCGCTTTACGATAACCTGTATCCGTCCCGCATCATTGTCGGCGCAGATGAGGTGACCGCCGAAGAAGCTCATATTTTTGCAGGATTATTACAGCAGGGCGCAAT
>JAFTFD010000258.1 GCA_017449745.1 Lachnospiraceae bacterium | reverse complement strand
GGAGCTGCAGCCTGTCAGGAGCAGTATCCCCGCCAGGATGAAGATCCTCTTCAGAAGGCCTGATTTTACGATAAAGCTTACCTTCATATCTGAACTATTCCCTTACTGTTTCTGCCTTCCCCTGCAGCTTGTGACATTCCATGGTCAGGAGCAGATTTCTTGCCGTGCCCATTCATCATGAATCATTGGTGCTGCGGTTCCGCCGCTTTTCGCTTCACGGGGAGCTGCACCAGGATGATCGCCGAGAACATCAGAACACATCCGAGCACCTCTCTCGATGAGAGACGCTGATGCAGAAAAACGAACCCAGAGATCGCGCTGATGACCGATTCCAGCGACATGATCAGGGAGGCGATCGCGGGATCCGCCCCTTTCTGTCCGACGACCTGAAGTGTGTAGGCAATGCCGCTCTACATGATTCCCGCGTACAGGAGTGAGAGCCATCCGTTTATTCCAAACATACGCGGATCCGGGTGCTCAATGATGACGGCCAGGATCGTACAGACGACGCCTGTCGTCAGGAGCTGTCCTGCTGCGATCTCTATTCCGTCCGTCAGCGCCACAAAATGGTCCACACTCATGATCTGCATAGCATAAACAAGCGCGCAGAGGATGAGCAGGTAGTCCGCTCCCGCGATATGCAGCCCCTCTCCACTTTTCATGCAAAGGCAATACAGTCCGGCCAGAGCAATGCAGACCGCCGTCCACACCTTTTTGCTGGAGCGACCGGTCATAAAAAATGACAGAACCGGCACGAGAACCATATACAAAGCTGTCAGGAACCCGGCTTTTCCGACGTCGGTATACCCGATCGAGATCTGCTGCAGAGTGGATCCAAGACACAGGAAAAAGCCGCAGGTCATGCCGCCGATGATCGACGTGCGAAGACTGTACGGAGCACTGACATAAGGTTCCCTGTCTTTGAACCGGTTCCTGTGATGTCCTCTTATTATAACAAGCGGGAGCAGAGCGCAAAAGCCCAAAAGCGAACGAATTCCATTAAAAGACAACGGTCCCATTACGTCGCCGCCGATCTTCTGCGCGACGAACGCGGTCCCCCAGATCAGTGCTGCAAGAAAACAATATACGGCATTAATGAACGGCATCCGGGTCCTCCTCGTCAAAAACAGCCTTTACATAATATCCCCGCTCATTATGCTCGACATCCTTCACCTTTCCCGTGCGGGAGAGCAGCCGTTTTGTAAAGGGAATGTTTCCACTCATCGCCAGCGACGGGTCGATCGTATAGTAGTAGTTACTGGGAAGAAGTCCCTCCGTGATGGTTATTTCATCCCCTGCCTTTAAGAGGCCGGGACGCTCCATTTTGAAAATCATTTCTCTCATGCAGTTTTTCTGTCCTTTTCCGTCTGATTTTCGTCTTTATTCCGCGACAGGCGCCTGGCTGACAGCCTCCTCGCCCCCGGGCGTATTTTCTAAAACCGCATCTTCTGCCGCGCCTTCCTGCGCAGCAGCCTCCGCCTTAGGCTCCTGCCAGTCTGCCTCGCTGCGTACGATCGCGTTCTCTCTGAGGAACTGATGCCATAATTTGTAAGAGGAAGCTTTCAGGTGGACCCCATCGTAAGCAAGTTCCGCGGGAATATTTCCTTCCGCATCGCAGACCGCGGAGTTCAGATCGATATAGAAAATATCATGTCCGTTGGCCAGTGTCGCCAGAGCCTTGTTCCGCTCGACGATATTGGTATTATTGTAGACCGCGTTTTTCTGCGCATAGCTGCCTGTGACATGCATGATTCCCTGAACATAGATGATTGCGTCAGGCTGCAGCTGGCGGACGATGCGGATAAGATCCTTGAACCTTGTAAAATACTCCGCCGCCGCGGAACCCAGTTCGTTGACACCTACAGAGACATATACCTTGCGGTATTGTTTTTCCCTGAGCGCATCCAGGACAGTCTTTCGCACCTCTCCCTGTCCCGGCGCATAGAACGGCAGTGCTTTATCAAAAATATTAAAGACGGATACCGATTCTTTTGCGATGAAAGTCGTCCTGCCCTTCATCTCACTGTACAGATACAATCCTTGCGTTCGGGAATCGCCGATAAACAGCGCATCTGCGAAATAGCTGTCATCAACTTCTCTCAGCGGATAATAGATGCCGTTTTCCGCAAAAATGGGATCGGGATCCTTCTCCGGGATCTGGGAATTCGGAAACAGATAGCCGCGGTTCACATTGCCGTACTCTATAGCCGGTACGACCGGATTGCAGACCGCTTCTGTGATGCCACCGGAATCGATCGTGTAGACGACCGGCGCAGGGATGTGCTTCTCCCCCGGCTTTTCTACTATTATCTGTTCCTTCATTTCCTGGGCAGAAGCAGCTGCCGCCGCATCTGCTTCTGCGGCCGCAGACTGCACAGTGTCCGGACTTCCTTCTTCCTCTTCCCCAAGGACAACAGAATCCGGCAGCTCTTCCATACTTTCAGGGATCTGCTGCCCCGCGCTGTCATTGCCTGGATCTTTCTGCTGACTTGCCGTCTCTGATTTTTCTTCTGCCTGTTTGATATCCTCTGCGGTTTCCTTTTCCCCTGCCGGCTCCTTTTCCCCTGCCGGCTCGTTTTCCTCTTCCGCCTCAGTATCCTCTGCCGGCTCGTTTTCCCCGGTTATTTTCTCATCCTTCGATGGATCGCTATCGTCCTTTTCGGTTTCTCCGTCCTCTGCAGACTTGTTTTCTCCTGCTGTTTTCCCATTTTCTGCCGTCTTATTATTAATCGGTTCTTTAACTTCTGCCGCTTCTTTATCCTCCGGGCTGCCGGCTTCTTCCGCACTTTGCTGTGCCAGCAGCTGCATCGCCTCCTGGGCGCCGGCGCTCTCCTTCGCGCCCCAGGGATAGACTTCGTCCGCCGCACCTTTAAAGACCAGTGACAGATATGGCTCAAAGACAGGATCCTGTGCATAGCCGGCGTACACTGTATTTTTTCCCGCAATGCCGGCCGCACAGAAGACCGCCCCGGTCACCAGGATCGATATTAATAATGGAGATCTCAGTTTGTGATTTTTCTTCATGATCTGCACTCAAAAATTCAGGTACATAAATGTGTTTCCGCTCATGTTTGCCGAGTAGTAGACCGACACCCAGAAAAGTGCGGTCAGAGCCAGCACGATAAGCGGATGACGGCGGTTTTTCAGGATCCACTTGAAGACTCCCGGCACACACAGAACCAGGGCCGCCGCAAAATAGGGCCAGTACAGACTGCCGAGCCGGATCAGATCCGACATTTCCTGCCCGACCGGCGTCCCGGAGAGCATGGGGAACAGCCTGGTAAAGTACAGCCACAGCTGCGGAAGGTCGCTGATCGCAAAGATGACCCAGCTGAGCGGGATGAGGATCCAGGTCTCAAGGCGTCCGAACATCGGCACGTGTTTGAGAACAGGCTTCAGCGGGTATTTCTCCAGAACGATCATGATTCCGACGACCACGCCCCAGATCAGGAAGTTCAGCGTTCCTCCGTGCCAGAGTCCCGTCAGTACCCAGACGACCATCAGGTTGCGAATGGTTTTGAGTTTTCCTTCCCTGCTGCCGCCCAGCGGTATGTAGATATAATCGCGAAACCAGCTGCCCAGAGTCGCGTGCCAGCGCCTGTAAAAATCGCCTATGCCGACCGCTGCGTAAGGGTGCCGGAAATTCTCGATAAACGGAAACCCCATCATGACCGTGACGCCCGCCGCAATGAGCGAATATCCCCAGAAATCAAAATATAACTCAAAGGTATAGCTGTATGCTCCCAGCCACGCAAGGCCTGTGGAGATGCTCTCATACCCGATCTTGCCGATCTCGTTCCACAGGATCGCGATCCTGTCAGCGAGCAGGGTCTTCATTCCAAGTCCCAGGACGACATAGACAAGTCCCTCTTCCAGCTTGTCCAGCGAAAACTTAGCAGGCTCCGCGAAGTTTCCTTCTCCAAAGCGCATGATCGGGCCCTGGGTGACCTGCGTGAACAGGGTAAAATAAGCTGCCGTCTGCATAAAGGAAGGCTGTTTTTCCAGCTTTCCCATGGCGAGATCCGCCTGGTAAGAGATCATTTTGAAAATATAGAAGGAAAGCCCCAGCGGAAACAGCTCCGCATTCCATTTCAGCGCCACGACTTTGAAAACAATGAGCACCGCAATGTCCAGAGCAACAGCCCAGACAAATCCCATCTCTCCCTTGACCGGCGCTGCGGGCGTCTTTGAAGCAGCGGATGCCGCCGAGGCTGAAGCCGCGGAGGGTGCCGCAGAATGCGCAGCAGGACCTTCGGAACGGACAGAGCGGCCAGCAGACGTGATGGACTTTGGATCTGTGGATGAGCGGAACTGCCATTTACCGCTTCGCTGCTCTATGTAGCTGCTGCGGGCTGGTGCCGTTTTTTCTGCGGCATCGGTCTCGCCCGAAATATTTTTGGTCTGAAGTTCAATTTTATCCGCGATGTCGATCAGCCAATCTTCGTTATCGGCTTTCAACATGCTTTCAGGCTCGTGATGCTGCCCTGCTTCCTCATCAAAGCCTGCATTTGGGAGGAGATGTCCGTTCTCTTCCTGATCCGTTTCTCCCTCTGAATGATTCCGGGGATCCGGGTCCGCGCCTTCTTCCGGCAGTTTTGCCCTGCCAAACTGCCAGGAAAATACTCCCAGCATATAGTTCAGGAGGGTCAGCAGGATGAGCAGCAGGACAAAGATAGGGCTGCCGGCAGCGTAGAAAACAATGCTGCCGAAATAGATCACCGCATTTCTGAGCTTTTTGGGCGCGATCCAATAAACGATCAGAAACACGGGAAGAAACCGGAATATAAAAGCTGTACTCGATAATAAAACGATATTTTGCATATGCTTTTAGAATTACGGACATGTATAAGGCGCATCCTGAAAAGATGCGCCCTGCATTCCTTGTTCGTTACAATCCGTTCATCGTCTGAAGTCTTGCCTGTGTCTGCACGAGATACTCGGAATCCGAGAATTCATTGACGATCCTGTCAAAATACTCCCTCGCCTTTGTGAGGTTATCCGTCATATTCTCTCTTGTCGCAGCGTCCGCGTTCAGATACAGCTGCAGATAAGAATCGCCCAGATAAAACAGACGCTTTACATAGGTAAGGCTGTACGCCTCAGGATCCTCATAGAGATTGGCTTCCTCCAGCTCGGAGATCGCCTTCTGATAGTCCGGCAGCGCCGCTTCATAGGCCGCAATGCCCGAATAGGCAATTTTGTCGAGCATAGCGGATCTGAGGCGCAGGTAAAGTGCGTCATACAGAGCCCCGAACTGCTCGGAAGCGTCGTATTTTGCCGTATCGGGGCGAAGCGCCCTGAAAACAGACGTCGAGGTCGCTGTGTCCTCGGGGTTGTTGATGTAGCAGGCAGCTGTATAGAAGAGGTTGTTTGCCTTGCCTCCATCGGTGGAAGCATTGGCAAGCGCCTGATCGAGCTCCGTGTTCAGTCTCTCCTGCTCCGCATTCAGATTTTCGATCTGCCCCTGCAGATCCCGGATCTCAAGTTCCTTGGAATCGATCTGGGCGGAGACGGTGCGCACCTCCTCGGCCCCCTGGCTTCGCACCTGCTGGATGCGCGCCGGCATGACGAGAAACGCCATCACAGCGGCTCCCAGGATCGCGCCGATCACGCCTCCCAGGATCCACACCGGGAACGCAAAACCGTCGACCCCCGGAATTCTCGAACCGACAGGCTGGATGATCGTCTCATGGTCGGAATTCGTGTATTTGATGACCTGTTCGCCGTCCGGCTCCGCTGAAGGCGCCGGAACGGTGCGGCGGCGGTTCTGCCGGCGCTTGTTTTCATCTTCCCCGCGCTCCTTGGCGAGCTGCTCCTCCGCTTCCTTCATATAGCGAAGCGTCGTCGTGTTGCTGACGTCCAGACGGCTGCATTTTTCCAGCTCCCGCTGGGCGCGCTGCCACTGGCGGCTGTTCAGGTACAAGAGGCTCAGCAGCTGTCTTGCCCTCAGGTAGTGGGGGTTCAGGGAGAGGACCTTCTTGAGCTGCAGGATCGCGACATCCGTGTTGCCGGCTCTGCAGCAGTCCAGGGCATGGTTGTACCGGGCGATCGAGGTATTCAGATTGTCCATCAGCTGCCGGTTGCTCTGTACTTCATTCAGATAGCGCTCCGCAGCATTCTCCTTTTCATGAAGGCGCTCGTCATTGATATTTTTGGCAATGACCCACTCTGCCAGAGCTGCCACCGTCTCCCCTACCTCATAGTAGATGAGCCCCAGCAGATTTCTGGCGTTCAAATTGTCCTTATTATACCAAAGGGCCTGCTTAAGACTCAGGATCGCTCCGGAGAGGTCACGAACCTGTGCCTTTTCAAGTCCGTCATTGTAGAGATAGTTGGAGGTGTACAGGATCTTCTTGTACATGCCCACATCCGTCCCGCAATTCGGACAGCGGTCCGTCTGATTCAGTTCACATCCGCATTTATAACAGAACATAGTTTTACCCGAACGTCTTCTTGGCCGGTGTGCTCTCAACGCCGAAAACGCCGTCCTTGGCCGCGCGCACCATCACATCGACCATATCCTTCATATCCTGATTGTAGATCGCGTCCTCCGCATCCTGGATTTCCAGGCTGGGATGGTAATTTTTGAGTTCTTCTTCAAAATTGATCATGATTTTCTCCGTGGGACACGGGGTCAGTCACTTTGTCCCATTTGATTTGGGGCATGGTGACTGTCACTTTGTCCCGTTTTTCCGAGACACGGTGACTGTCACTTTGTCCCGTTTTCACTGGAAATGAAACAGGGGACCTGTCCCCATGTCCTTGTCCCCCTGTTTCACCTTATCACAAATCACATATTTCTCAGCTGCTCGAGCTGGGCGCGTACGCCATCCATCTGGTCTTTGTATTTTGCCTGTTTTTCTTTCTCCGCTGCGATCTTGTCCGCAGGTGCCTTGGAGAGGAAGCGCTCGTTGGAGAGCATACCCTCGCTGCGCTTTAACTCGCCCTCAAGGCGCTTTTCTTCCTTTTCGAGGCGGGCGATCTCTGCCGGGATATCGATCAGATCCTGCATAGGCAGGAAGAGTGTCGCAAACGGCAGGACAACGGAGAATGCGCCCTCCGGAATTCCGCTCTGGTCCTTCTGCATGACTGCGTCGGAAGCGCTCGCCAGGACCTCGAAGAAGAGCTTGTCCTTCTCAAAATAGCCGAGTGTCTCATCAGAGCTGCTGACAACATAGACCATGGCTTTTTTGCCGGGTGCGATGCCGCGCTCCGTGCGGATGTTGCGGATGCCGCGGACGGCTTCCTTGATCATCTCGATGGCCTTTTCATCCTCGGGATAATTGAAATCGTCTCTCCAGACCGGCCAGGAGGAGATCATGATGGATTCCTCGGTCTGCTGGATCGTCGTAAAGATCTCTTCCGTAATGAACGGCATGAACGGGTGCAGGAGCTTGAGGCCGCCGATCAGGACAGTCTGCAGCGTCCAAAGTGCAGCATTCTTGGAATCCGCGTCGTCTGTCAGATAAAGGCGCGGCTTGACCATCTCAATGTACCAGTCGCAGAACTCGCCCCACATGAAGTCATAGACCTTCTGCACAGCGATGCCCATCTCGAACTTCTCCATGTTGTCGGTGACTTCTTTGACGACATCGTTAAAGCGGCTCAGGATCCACTTGTCCTCCGGATGGAGGTTGGCGGGAACCGCATTGCTATCAATATCCGCGGCATCTTCTGCCACGTTCATCATGATAAACCTGGTCGCATTCCAGATCTTGTTGGCAAAATTGCGGTTTGCCTCGACACGCTCCGTGTAGAAGCGCATGTCGTTTCCGGGCGCATTGCCGGTGACCAGCGTCATACGCAGCGCGTCGGCGCCGTAGTCGCGGATGATCTCAAGCGGATCGATGCCGTTGCCCAGGGACTTGCTCATCTTTCTGCCCTGAGCGTCACGGACCAGGCCGTGGAAAAGGATCGTCTTAAACGGCTTCTCTCCCATCTGCTCAAAGCCCGAGAAGATCATTCTGATGACCCAGAAGAAAATAATATCGTAACCTGTTACCAGGACGTCTGTCGGATAGAAATATTTAAGATCCTCCGTCATTTCCGGCCAGCCGAGCGTCTCAAACGGCCAGAGAGCGGATGAGAACCAGGTATCCAGCGTGTCGGGATCCTGCGTAAGGTGTGTGCCTCCGCACTTGGGGCAGACGGCCGGAGCGGTTCTGTCAACGATCGTCTCGCCGCAGTCATCGCAGTACCAGGCAGGGATCCTGTGACCCCACCAGAGCTGACGGCTGATGCACCAGTCCTTGATGTTGTTGGTCCAGTTGTAGTAGACCTTCTCCATGCTCTTGGGAACCAGGCGGATATCACCTGTCTCAACAGCCTTGATGGCGGGCTTGATCAGCTCGTCCATCTTGACGAACCACTGCTCTTTGACCATCGGCTCGACAGTCGTTCCGCAGCGGTCATGGGTACCGACATTGTGAGAATAATCCTCGATACCGACGAGCAGGCCCATCTCTTTGATCTCTTCCACGATGGCTGCGCGGGCTTCGTAGCGGTCCATACCACAGTATTTTCCGCCGTTCTCGTTGATCGTCGCATCGTCGTTGAGGACGTTGATTACAGGGAGCCCGTGTCTCTTGCCGACCTCAAAGTCGTTAGGGTCGTGGCCGGGAGTGATCTTGACGACGCCGGTTCCGAACTCCATGTCAACATATTCATCCGCCACGACAGGGATCGGGCGGTTCATGATCGGCAGCATGACCTTTCTGCCGACGTATTTTGCATAGCGCTCATCCTCAGGGTTAACAGCGACCGCTGTATCGCCGAGCATCGTCTCGGGACGGGTCGTTGCAAACTCAAGGAACTCCGTATCGGAGACAGTGCCATCTTCATTGATGAAGGGATACTTCATGTGCCAGAAGTGGCCGTGCTGCTCCTCGTACTCGACCTCGGCGTCGGAAATGGAGGTCTTGCAGACCGGGCACCAGTTGATGATGCGGTTGCCCTTGTAGATCCATCCTTTTTCATGCATCTTGACAAAGACTTCCGTGACGGCGCGGTTGCAGCCCTCGTCCATCGTGAAGCGCTCTCTGTCCCAGTCGCAGGAAGATCCCAGTTTTTTCAGCTGGTTTACGATCCTGCCGCCGTACTCTTTTCTCCAGTCCCAGCATTTCTCAAGGAAGCCCTCTCTGCCGAGGTCCGCCTTGGTGATGCCCTGCTCTTTTAAGGACTCAATGACCTTGACCTCTGTCGCGATCGACGCGTGGTCGGTCCCGGGCTGCCAGAGGGCATTATATCCCTGCATTCTCTTGAAGCGGATCAGGATATCCTGCATCGTCTCGTCCAGGGCATGTCCCATATGCAGCTGTCCCGTGATGTTCGGGGGCGGGATCACGATCGTGAAGGGCTGTTTGGAATGATCCACTTCCGCGTGGAAATATTTCTTTTCCTCCCAGTTTTTATAGATGCGATCCTCAATACCGCGGGGATCGTAGGTCTTGGCCATTTCTTTCTTCATGACTGAATACTCCTTGGTGATATTTTTTCTTCTCAACCGGACTGCCGCTCCGGGTGCCCCTGGATCTCTGTCCCGAACACCTTTATATATTAAGGAAACAGCATGTCAGATCATCTATATATGCAAATTAGCCCGAATAATATTTTATAACACAATTCACTGGTTAGTTCAATAAGAACGGATCTCTTCCAGAATCTCCTTTTCTTCTTCTGTGAACTCTCTGCCTTCGAGCAGGTCCGGCCTGCGCTCCAGGGTCAGGCGCAGGGATTCCTTAAGTCTCCACTTCCGTATTTTCTCATGGTTGCCTGACAGCAGCACTTCCGGCACTTTATCCCCCTCGAAATCCGCAGGCTGTGTGTACTGCGGATACTCCAGAAGGCCGTTTTCAAAGGACTCATTTTCGGTGCTTGCGGCGCGCAGCACCCCCGGCAGGAGTCGCAGGATCGAATCCACGATGACCTGTGAAGCCAGTTCGCCGCCTGTCAGCACGTAGTCGCCGATCGAGATCTCCCTGTCTATATATCGGAAGATCCTGGCATCCATTCCCTCATAGTGGCCGCACAGCAGCACGATCTCGTCTTCCTGGGAAAGTTCGCGCGCCATTGCCTGGTTATAGGGCGTTCCCGCCGGCGTCAATGCTATTCGCAGTGGAGAGCGGGAGCATTTCTCTGAGGCACGGCGACAGTCACCTTGTTCCGCTTCTAATGGAAATGAGACAAAGTGACTGTCACCGTGTCCCATACAGACGTCCAGGAGGGCGTCCCGGACGGGCTGCACCCGCATCACCATGCCGGCGCCGCCGCCGAAGGTCGAATCGTCGAGATGCCTATAGCTGCCCTTTGCATACTGCCTGATATCCACAATGCGGACCTCTGCGAGTCTTCTGTCGATCGCCCTGGCGATCACCGGCGCTTTTAAAAAGTCACCGAACAGTTCGGGAAACATGGTTAAAATCGTTATTTTCACTGAACGTCTTTCCTTATACAAAAACTGATATTTACAATACTCGTTTTCAAAAATACTGATTTTCAAAAACATGACCATCCATTCGAGTGCGCATCCCCGGCATCTCACCAAGCGCCGGGTTATGTGTCATTATATCTACCCGTCACGCAACAGACAAGTGCACGAAAAAAAGGACTGCCGAAGCAGTCCTTGATTTTATTACTGATTTACTATGCCGGCTGTGCGTTGCCGGTACTCATTTGGAGTTGCCGCGCACTTCATCAGACTCGATCCGATCAGCCTTCGATGGAGATGATCTTCTTCTCAGGGATCTTGATGGCTTCCTTCTTGGGGACGTTCAGTTTCAGAACGCCATCCTCGAATTTTGCCTTGACGTCCTCTTCCGTGACGTTCTTGCCTACGTAGAAGCTTCTCTGCATGGAGCCGACGTAGCGCTCCTGGCGGATGATCTTGCCCTTTTCGGTCTTGTCATCCTCTTCGAGGTTCTTGGAAGCGCTGACGGTCAGATACCCGTTCTCAAGCTGCAGCTGGATCTCATCCTTTTTGAAGCCCGGCAGATCGATGTAGACCTCGAAATGGTCTTCCTTGTCGTGGACATCGGTCTTCATGACGTGCGGCGCATGTTTGCCGTAGAGTTTCCTGTCGACCTCATCGAAATCAGGGAATTTAGGAAACTGGAAATTCATAAGATCATCAAAAATACTGTCATTAAAAAGTGTAGGATACAACATAATAGAGCCTCCTTCTATAATGCGCTGCCGCTGTGCGGCAGTTGTGATTATTGTTTGGAACCGGTACAGATATATCTTTGTTCTATCTGTTCCCTTGTTCTATATATGTTATAACACTTACTTTAGCACTCGTCAAGCGCGAGTGCTAACAAAACTGTAAACAAATTCTAAAATCAAAATAAAACCGCCCTGTTCCAAAACCATAATAAAACCGCATCCGGGATCTGCTCTTAAGCAAATTCCGGACGCGGCTTTCAACCATACGTAATTATATAAGCTGATATTTAAGCTGTTCTGATTATGCCATATGTCCCTTCGCTTTGATGACCTCAATGACGCTGTCGACATACTGCTCACAGATCTCATCAGTGCCCGCCTCGACCATGACACGGATCACAGGCTCGGTTCCGCTCTCACGAACGAGAATTCTGCCGTCATCGCCGAGCTCCTCGGCGACTCTCGCAACTGCTGCCTGGACATCCGGATCGTTCTGTGCATCCGGCTTGCTCTTAACGCGGACGTTCTTAAGGACCTGCGGATAGAAAACGACGGGAGCTGCAAGCTCGCTCATCGGTTTCTGTTTGGCCAGCATGACTTCCATGAGCTTTAAGGACGTCAGGATGCCGTCGCCGGTGGTCTCATATTTGGAGAAAATAATGTGGCCGGACTGCTCTCCGCCGATGCGGTTTCCATAAGTGACCATGTTCTCATAGACGTACTTGTCGCCTACCTTGGTCTTCTCATATTCAATTCCAACCTTGTCTAAAGCTTTGTACAGTCCGAAATTGCTCATGACTGTCGTGACGACCTTGTTGTTGAGGAGCTTTCCTCTCTCTTTCATGTACAGTCCATAGATATACATGATGTGATCGCCGGTGACGATGTTGCCCTTTTCATCAACGGCAAGGCATCTGTCTGCATCACCGTCATAGGCAAAGCCGACATCCAGACCATTGTCAACAACGAATTTCTGCAGATGCTCGATATGTGTAGAGCCGCAGTCCGTGTTGATATTATAGCCATCCGGCTCCGCATTCATGACGTAAGTCTTTGCACCAAGAGCGTCAAAGACGCCCTTCGCGATCTGCCATGCCGCGCCGTTTGCGACATCGAGACCGACCTTGCAATCCTTGAAGCTGTACTTGGACATGGAGATGAGGTGCCCGACGTAGCGGTTGCGGCCTTCCACATAGTCAACAGTGCGGCCGATCGCATCTCTCTCAGCGACTGGCACATCGACCTTTCCGTCGATATAGTCCTCTACGAGCAGGATCGTCTCCTCATCCATCTTCTCCCCGCTGCCGTTGAGAAGCTTGATCCCGTTATCATAATACGGATTGTGTGAAGCCGAGATCATGATACCACAGTCAAAATCATCCACTCTCGTGATATAAGCGACGGAAGGTGTCGTCGTAACATGCATGATGTAAGCGTCCGCGCCGGAAGCCATAAGGCCCGTGCAGAGCGCATACTCAAACATATAGGAAGATCTTCTCGTATCTTTACCGATAACGATCTTTGCCTTTTTTCCTTGCCTTGCGCCATAGTACCAGCCGAGATATCTGCCGATCTTGATGGCGTGTTCAAATGTCAGGTTTTTATTGGCCTCGCCGCGGAAGCCGTCTGTTCCAAAGTATTTGCCCATAGCAGCACTTCTTTCCGAAACACCTACTGTAGCTTGTCCGGTGTTTCTTTCTTAATTTATATGTTGAAATATTCTCAGAGTCTCTCGGCCTTTTCAATATCCAGGAAATACTTGTAAGTATCCACTGTCAGCTCGCCGCAGGCCTCTTCATCGCAGGCGATGATCGCGCCGTTGTGCATCTGCAGGGCGCTGCAGGTCCATTTCTGGCTGACGCCGCCCTCAACAGTCGCTGCCAGAGCGCGTGCCTTGTTGTGGCCGCTGATCAGAACGAGAACCTCCTTGGAATCCGTCACAGTGCCGATACCAACGGAAAGTGCCTTTGCAGGAACCTTCTCGGGATCGTTGCCGAAGAATCTGGAGTTCACGATGCGTGTATCCGTTGTGAGACTGCGCACACCGGTTCTGGAAGAAAGAGAGGTATAAGGCTCATTGAAGGCCAGATGTCCATCAACACCGATGCCGCCCATGAACAGGTCAATGCCGCCTGCTGCCGCGATCTTCTCTTCATATCTTGCGCACTCGCCTTCCGGATCATCGGTCATACCGTTGAGGATGTTGATGTTCTCGGGCTTCATATCAACAAGATGATCAAAGAAGTTATCGTGCATGAAATACCAGTAGCTCTGATCATGCTCACGGGGAAGGCCAAGATACTCGTCCATGTTGAAGGTGATCACGTTAGCAAAGGAGACCTCGCCGGCCTTGTTCTTTTTGATCAGCTCTTTGTAAACACCGATCGGTGAAGATCCTGTGGGAAGTCCCAGGACAAAAGGTCTGTCCTCTTTGTGTGCATTGATCTTATCTGCGATATAATTAGCAGCCCACTGGCTCATCTTCTCATAATCATCCTGAATAACTACTCTCATTTTTATTCCTTTCCTGCGCAATGATTGCGCCGCATTTTCGTGCGATTATTTCATTTCCATCTGCATTTACAATACTCTGCAGGTTTCGTCCGTGTCAGGGAAGCCTCTGTTACAGTGTTGATTCTGTTTTTTCCTCTTCCTTTGTCGGCCCACGATAGCCGTGACAGCATCCGCCGAGTCTTTCGATCACTGCCAACCTCGTCAACCTTTCGGTCCTGGCGCTAATAGTGTGATGGTCCTCCTGCATATACACTATTTTAATCGGTTAAGTATACCATAAAAATCTACATTTTGTGTACCTCTTTCACTGTGCTCGCTAATTTGCTCACTAATTGCTCACTAATTTGCTGTTGCCGTCTTAACTAATGTTCCGAATTGAAGATATTTCGGATTTGTTATATAGTATGTGCAGGACAGCGCAAACTGTTCTTGTTTGTGTGCATATATTTATTAAGGAATCTTTTATGAATACTTTGACTGATTATTTATCTGACCCCCGCTTTGCCGGTATCGAACCGTTTTCTTCCAAGGTCTGGCTCTCCAGCCCTACGATGCACGGGGACGAAAAGCGCTGGGTCGATGACGCCTTGGATACTAATTGGGTCAGTACCGTCGGTGCTAATATAAACGAAGTAGAACGTATGACAGCGGAAAAGATCGGTAAGAAATACGCCGTCGGACTTGCCACGGGCACCGCAGCCCTCCACCTGGCGATCCGTTTGTGCGGTGAAAAGCTCTACGGGCAGGCTCTGGCGGGACACGGCACTCTGGAAGGACACCGCGTTTTTGCATCCGATATGACCTTTGATGCCACAGTCAATCCGATCGCTTACGAAGGCGGTGAAGCGGTTTTTATCGATACGGAATACGACACCTGGAATATGGATCCCTTGGCGCTTAAAAAAGCTTTCGAGATCTATCCCGATGTCCGTCTGATCGTCATCGCCCATCTTTATGGAACGCCCGGCAAGATAGATGAGATCCGCAGGATTGCTGACGCTCATAATGCTCTGATCGTTGAGGATGCTGCGGAATCTTTTGGTGCCACATATAAAACAGCAGATCCTCGCCGGTATCTGTCAGCCGGACAATCAGATGTTTCTTCCAGCCTGTCTGATGCATCAGACGAAAGTGCCCTTCAAACAGGTATGTTTGGCGATGTCAGCATTCTCTCCTTTAATGGGAACAAGGTCATTACCGGCAGTGCCGGCGGTGTTCTGCTGACAGACTCCATTGAAGATGCCAATAAGGTCAGGAAATGGTCAACACAGAGCCGTGAGGACGCCCCCTGGTACCAGCATGAAGAACTCGGTTACAATTATAGGATGAGCAATATCGTCGCTGGCGTCATCCGCGGACAGCTTCCGTATCTTGAGCAGCATATTGCCCAGAAGAAGGCGATCTATGAAAGGTATCGTATCGGTCTTTGCGACCTTCCTGTACAGATGAACCCCTTCGATGCCGGGCGCTCGGAGCCCAACTGGTGGCTGAGCTGCCTCCTGATCAATGAAGACGCCATGTGTCCTTTTGTCCGTTCTGAGACAGAATCTCTTTACATCCATGAGAGCGGAAGGTCCTGTCCCTCGGAGATCCTGGAAGCCATAGCCGCTTTCAATGCTGAAGGACGACCCATCTGGAAGCCTATGCACATGCAGCCAATTTACAGGATGCATGGTTTTGTGACAAGATCAGGTAATGGCCGTGCAGGCAGCAATGCGTATATTCAGGAAATGAAAACTGCTGATGTCGGTATGGACATCTTCCGCCGCGGGCTTTGCCTTCCTTCCGATAATAAAATGACTCCTGAGCAGCAGGATCGCATTATCGAGATCATACATCGTTGTTTTCAATAATTCTTATTGGAGATCAGAATGGATAATTCCGGCAGAAAATATGCCGCAAGGCGCACAATTCTGGCCTTTGCCGATGCTATTACAATAGCGCTTTCCTATTTTATTGCACTGTTTGCGCGCTTCGATTTTTCTTTTAATAACGTTCCCGGAGAATACCTGCTGCAGACACTTCACTTTGTTCCTGCGGCGGTTCTCCTGTCTTTTGCTGTCTACTATGTTATGCGGCTATACCACTCAATTTGGCGATATGCCAGTGTTGCTGAGGTGTACCGTATCGTGATCTCCTACCTTATTCTTGGGGTGATGTTCCTGGGACTGTATTTTATTCCTTTCTTCCGCATTCCCAGAGGGGTCCTGTTCATAGGGTATGTGATCAGCGGGATTTTCTGCTTTGGGATCCGCTTCAGTTACCGGATCCTGCGCAGCCTTATCATCAATTCGTCCGTTAATGTCGATAAGGCCGCTGAGCGGGTATTGCTGATTGGCGCCGGTTCCGCAGGCCGTGATGTACTCAGTGACGTTCAGGCGCAAAAATCATATAAAGTCTGCACGATCGTTGACGATAATCCCACTACCTGGGGCAGATATCTGGAGGGCGTCAAAATTGGCGGCGGCCGGAAAGATATCCCCGATCTGGTCAGGAAATATAAGATCAGCACGATCGTTTTTGCCATCCCCTCCGCGTCCAGAAAAGACCGCAGCGAAATCCTCAATATCTGTAAAGAGACCGGATGCCATTTGCAGACTGTCCCCGGACTTGCCCAGATCGTCAGCGGTGAAGTCAGCATCACCAATCTTCGCGAAGTCAGCATCGACGATCTTCTTGGCAGAGACGAGATCCATGTCAATAACGACGAGATCATGCAGGCCATAAGCGGACATGTCATCATGGTTACCGGCGGCGGCGGTTCCATCGGTTCTGAGCTGTGCCGCCAAATTGCAGCGGCAGGTCCAAAACAGCTCATTATTTTTGATATTTACGAAAACAACGCCTATGACATTGAACAGGAACTCCACCGGAAACATCCGGATCTGGACCTTGTTACGCTCATCGGCTCGGTGCGAAATACAAACCGCGTCAACAGTGTTCTGCAGAAATATCATCCGGACGTGATCTACCATGCAGCTGCGCATAAGCATGTGCCGCTCATGGAAACCAGTCCTAATGAAGCTGTCAAAAATAACGTCATGGGCACATATAAGCTTGCTATGGCGGCAGCCCGGGCAGGCGTTGGTCATTTTCTTTTGATCTCCACAGATAAAGCAGTGAATCCGACCAGTCTGATGGGCGCCACGAAGCGGATCTGTGAAATGATCATCCAGATGATGGCCCGTGAATACCCGGGAACGGTATTTTCTGCCGTCCGTTTTGGTAATGTCCTTGGCTCTAACGGCAGTGTGATCCCTCTGTTCCGCTAACAGATCGCAGAGGGCGGTCCTGTCACTGTAACGGATAAAAACATCATCCGCTATTTTATGACAATTCCTGAAGCCGTCTCGCTTGTCCTTCAGGCGAGCTACTACGCAAAAGGCGGTGAGATCTTTGTCCTCGATATGGGTAAGCCTGTCAAGATCGACGACATGGCACGGAATCTAATAAAGCTCTCGGGCCTTAAGCCTGACATTGATATTCAAATCGTATATACAGGTCTGCGTCCGGGCGAGAAGCTCTATGAAGAGCTCCTGATGGATGAAGAGGGGATGCAGAAGACGCAGAACGATTTGATCTATATAGGCCATCCGATCGAAATGGACGACGCCAGTTTCAAGGCCGGGCTGGAAGAGCTGGACCGCCTGTCCCGTGAAGAATGTTCAAACATGAAAGAAGTAGTGGCAAGGATCGTCCCGACATACCACCCGGATCTGGAAAACTAGTTCCGCAATGCCGATTTCAAAAAAGCAGCACTTGGACGGTGACTTTGTCTCCATCCAAGTGCTGCTTTTGCTTTTGTTAACAGTTTATTCAGTTTTTGTAGTCATGAACATCCGGCATAGCTCATACCGTCTCTGACTCCTGGTTTAAAATTCCCTTATACACTTCCTGTACATGCTGATAACTCTTCAGATCCCCGATATCATAGCGCCTTCCTGGCATCACATAAGCATGCATCGGCGTTTTTTCGCTGAGCCAGGCAGCAAAAGATCCCGGCGCGTCATACCCGCAGCCTGCATCCAGGGCTTCCGGGATTCTGTGAAGATCTTCTGACCTGTACACATAAAAAGGCGGAACTGCAAGATGTCCCTTCGGCTCCTTCGGCTTCTCCTCATAAGATGTGATCCTGTTTTCTTCATCGATCGTGATCACTGCCGTTTTCTGAAGAGCCGCCAGTCTGTCTTCCTCATGGCACATAACGCAGCTGGTTCCTTTCTCCATGGCAAACCGTACAAAATGCCGGAGGCTGAAATCCAGGACATTATCTCCTGCCATGACCACGCAGTCATCCTCCATGTTCTGCGCAGCAAGCTGAATATCCTTTACCGCCCCGAGACGGGTTTCGTTTGATATTGTCCCATCGTCCAGCACCAGGATCTTCTGCTTTTTATTGTCTGCCCAGTTTCTGAACTGCTCCGCAAATCTGTGATTGCTGACCACGATAAATTCATCGATCAGCGGCGTGATATCATCCACAAGCCAGTCCAGTATCGTTTTTTCGCTGACCTTCAGAAGGGGCTTTGGATAGTTTTCTGTTAAGGGATATAACCGTGTGGCGTATCCAGCCGCTAGTATGATACATTTCATAGTTTTACTCCATCTGCCGAGTCACACAGAGCACCGAGATACCTGCCCTGCAGGGAGGGATACTGCTGTAAGTATTTCTCTTCAACTGTATGAAGTACCTTGTCTGCCTTATCAGGGTCCACGAGTGCCATACAGCAGCCCTTGAATCCTGCGCCGCTGAAACGTCCGCCATAGATTCCGTCCGTTTCTGTCATGATATTATAAAGCGTGATCAGTTCAGGGCACCCGCATTCATAATTCTCTATAGAGCTCTTTCCGCTTTCAAAAATAAGCCTGCCATAGGTCTCCAGATTCCCCTCGCGCCAGGCCTCGGCTCCTTCTTCGGCTCTCCGAAACTCACTGAAATAATGTGTTGCTCTCTTCCGAAAATTATCCGGGAGAAGATGCTTGTATTCTTCAAATATCGAAACCGGTACCTCGCGAAGTCTCGTATCTGCAAATTTTCCGTAATCAAGACCAGCGTAAGCCAGCAAACTATAGGCTGCAGCCTTGCATTCATCCTGCCTCAGATTATACGCCGAGGTCGCAAGACTTCTCTCCAGACCGCTGAAGAATACGGCAATTCCGAACCTCGGGCCTTTCCATGGAATAAGCTGGTAGCTGTCATCCGCGCAGTCCAGATACAGCAGCTGATCTTTTTGACACAGGACTTCACAACTCTGGTCCAGCTTGCCGCAGTTTACGCCGACATATTTGTTCTCCGCCGCCTTGGCCATCATGATCGTCTCCCACGAATCAAGATGAAGATGATTTACCTTTGCAAGCGCTGACATAAACGCAATGATCACAGCAGCGCTGCTGCTGAGTCCGCCAATAGGCAGTGTGCCCTCGATCACTGCACTGATGCCGTAGCGCAAACCATACTTCTGATGCAGCTGAAGCGCTGCGCCGCGCATATGATCAGCCCAGTCACCTGCCTTCTCATCCGGAATGCTGCTGACATGAAACTGTGCACGTTTAGGAAAATTAAGCGAACGGAGTTCTATGACACCGTTTTCTTTCCGGCTATATGCGATGTGGATCCCTTTATCGATCGCCAGGCCATTGATTTTTCCATACTGATGATCAATGTGCGCGCCCAGAGGAGAAATACGATAAGGGCAGAATGCCAGCGCCTCCGGCTCTTTTCCATATGTTTCAAAATATACTTCTTCACATCTCAT
>JAFTFD010000257.1 GCA_017449745.1 Lachnospiraceae bacterium | reverse complement strand
TGTATTTACAGGCAAATTTGCGGATTGCGAATGATCGGAGAGGATTGCGGGAGCTGCTCTGCAGCGGAGCAATCCGGCATCATTTCACCTTTTGACCCCAATATCATGATATCGGTTCATATGTTGAAATGCATCCTACATGACAACGCCGATATACATCGCGGCAAAACAAAATGCCACCACCGCGCCGTTCAGCAGGATCCCGAGCACGGAGAGGATCCTCCGCGTGTCAGGTTCCGTGCAGGAGAGGATCCCGACGATCAATCCGGTCATCGAGAAGATAAGGCTCACCAGCACGACCGCCACGGCGCGCATGCCCGCCGTATCCTGGCTTTTATACGTTCTGTAGATCACCAGGCCGACGCTCGCAGCGCAGATCAGGCCCAGCAGAAACGAGAGCCTCGCCTTTGCCGACGGCTGATATCTTAATGAAAATAATCTGCCCCGCCTTCTTCGCAATTTTTACTCCTGTGCCTTGCTGTTCTTTACTCGTTTTTCACGCCATACTGGGCGTAATAAGCATCCAGTGCCTGCATCAGTTCAGCGCTGATGACAGGTGCCGAGCCGTCTGCTCCCGGGACGCTTAAGTATTCCGTCACATCTTTCATCGTGACGATGGCTCCTGCGGGGAACCCATAGGTCTCCGTGATCTCATCCAATGCCGCGATCCTGCCGCCGGGGCCTACCTCCATGCGGTTCAGGCTGACCATAAGGCCGACGATCTCGACCTTTGCCTGTGCCCTTAAGATCGGGACTGTCTCCGCCATGGAAGCACCGGACGTGGTCACGTCTTCAATGATCACGACGCGGTCGCCGTCCTTGAGCTTCGATCCCAGCAGGATCCCTGTATCGCCGTGGTCCTTGACTTCCTTGCGGTTGCTGCAGTAGCGGACTTCTTTTCCGTACAGCTTGCTAAGGGCGATGACCGTTGCAACTGTCAGCGGGATCCCCTTGTAAGCGGGTCCGAACAGAACATCAAAATCCAGTCCGTAGGCATCGTGGATCGCTCTGGCATAATACTCGCCGAGCCTTCCCAGCTGATATCCTGTCGTGTAGGCGCCGGCGTTCATGAAAAACGGGGACTTCCTGCCGCTTTTGAGCGTGAACTCGCCGAATTTCAGCACCTGGCACTCCACCATAAAGTCGATAAATTCCTTTTTGTACTGTTCCATAAATGTCCTTTCAAAAATGAAATGCTGCTGCCGCCGGGAACGCAAGTCTTAAGCACGATCGCTTTCCTGTGAACCGGCTGCGGCAGTTCTGAACGCTCTTGTGCCCTAAACGCTCCTGTGATCAGATCACGCGGCGCAGGTCTTCGATCATCTCGATCGCCGCTGCTCTTGCCGCCTCTTCGTAATGTTCTGCCCCGTAAGCGGCATATTTTTCCTTCTGCCAGGCGGCGAGGATCCCGCGGGAGGAATTGACGATGCATCCGACTCCGTCTTTATTGAAAAAGACAGAGAGATCTTCTGCTGCAGCTCCCTGTGCTCCATAGCCGGGAGCCAGGATAAAGGTATGCGGCATCAGAGCGCGCAGCTGCGCTGCCTGCTCCGGATAGGTGGCCCCGACAACGGCACCGACGTTGCTGTACTCGCCGTCCATGGAGAGCTCGCCCCATTCCACTACCTTGCGGCCTACCGCCTCATACATCGGCTTCCCGTCCGGCATCAGGACATCCTGGAACTCGCCGCTGGAAGGATTGGATGTCTTGACCAGGACGAAAATCCCCTTATCCTCCTCTATACAGACGTTTACGAACGGCTTGACACCGTCGGATCCAAGGTACGGATTTACCGTCGCAAAGTCGGTATCAAAGGCAGGGACCTTCCTGCCGAAAGCCGCTGTCTTTCCGAGATGTGCCAGGGCGTAAGATTCGGAAGTGGAACCGATGTCGCCGCGCTTGACATCACCTATAATAAGGAGTCCTTTGCTGCGGCAGTACTGCACGGTCCTGTAATAAGCCTCAAGTCCCGGCAGACCGTACTGCTCGTACATGGCGATCTGCGGCTTTACGCAGGGAACGATATCCGCGATCGCGTCGACGATCCTGACATTAAACTGATAGAAAGCCTCGGCAGCTGCGCGGAGAACGCGGTGATCCTCATCCTCCCCCTCGAGGCCGGCGCAGGATTCCCAGGCGGCGTCCTGGATCTGTTTCGGGACAAACTTCATATTTGGATCCAGACCTACGACTACAGGTGCATTCTTTTTTACGATCTCATGGATCAGCTTTGATATCATAGTTTCTCCTCTGCCGCATTTACTGCGGCGCTGCTTTTACTTTTCTATCTGCTCTGCAGGAAGACCGCTTCCCGCTTTGCATTCAGATCTCCCGGATATTTTTCCAGATATTCTCTCATCAGGACATTGGCTTTCTGGTATTCCTCCAGATATTCATATGCGACGATCTGATTGAACAGAAGGCTCTGTGTGATCGCGCCGCCGCCCATTTCCAGTCCTGCCTCAAAGGCTTCCAGCGCACCCTGGTAGTCTCCCCGCTGGATCAGGCACAGACCGAGCTGATTGTAGACCTCCGGATGGGACTTGTCTCTGGCAAGATACGCCTCATAGACGCTGTTCGCGTAGTTAAAATCTCCCAGTGCCTCGTAGGTCTTGCCCAGCATGATGACCGTGGCGAAATTGTTTCTGCCGGAGGATTTTTCAAGCGCTGTTTTTGCAGCTGTGTAGTCTCCCGCGTAAAAAGACAGGAGGCCTCGGCTGTAATCGTCCATGCTGCTCGACTGCTGGGAGAGGATCTGCGTCAGGTATTTTTTCCCCTGCTCGGCGTATCCGTACTCCTCCATTTTCTGGTAGATCGATACGATCTGTTCATAGTTTGTCGGATCCTGTTCGATTGCTTTTCGGAAATCCTCATCCATTCCGTCGGCGTCGCCCATGGCCGCCTTTACGTACCCCCGGCAGACCTTAGCGTAGGCATCCCTCGGCCGAAGTGTTACGATCGCATCATACACCGCGAGCGCCTTATCATACTGTCCCAGTTTAAAATAGCAGGTGCCCAGATAATAATTGATGTCAAATTCCTTTTCGGATGGAATGGGCCCGGAATTGCCCAGCGAAGTCTCCAGTGCCTCGGCTGCCTCCTCGTATTTTCCCTGCCCCATGAGGGCAATACCCAATCCACGGTAGTTATCCTCCTGACTGCTAAGAGATTTGTCCTCGCTGATGGCAGTCTCATAGACGCGCACAGCGGTACTGTAATCTCCCGCCTTCAGGTAATCCATGCCGCTGTAACCGCCGGTTACAGACGAGGACGCGGAGCTGCAGCCTGTCAGGAGCAGTATCCCCGCCAGGATGAAGATCCTCTTCAGAAGGCCTGATTTTCCGATAAAACTTACCTTCATATCTGAACAAATTCCTTACTGTGTTCCAAGCGCCTTAACCTGGAAAAATGCATTACTGGTGCTGCGGTTCCGCCGCTTTTCGCTTCACGGGGAGCTGCACCAGGATGATCGCCGAAAACATCAGAACACATCCGAGTACCTCTCTCGAGGAGAGACGCTGATGCAGGACAACGAAGCCGGAGATCGCGCTGATGACCGATTCCAGCGACATGATCAGGGAAGCGATTGCGGGATCCGCCCCTTTCTGCCCGACGACCTGCAGGGTGTAGGCAATG
>JAFTFD010000256.1 GCA_017449745.1 Lachnospiraceae bacterium | reverse complement strand
TTCTGATGTCCGCGGTTCCTGGAAAGATTCACGCCGGAAAAAAGGCTGTCCTCCTCATGAAGCCCGGCGATCAGATCCCAGGTCCCATCCTTCGATCCGTCGTTGACGAATACGACTCTGCTGGAGGGACTGATCAGGTTCTGCTCCATCAGGGCATGCATCTTCGCCCTCAGTCTTTTCGACGTCTCCGGCAAAACCTCCTGCTCGTTATAGCAGGGGATGACAAAATACAGCGCCGCCGGTTTCTGCGACGCTGCCGTGTTTATATTCTCTCTTATATTGTCTCCGGTTTTCTTTGCTCCGATATCGCTGCCCGACATTTCAGCACCATTCCTTCAATCTGTCGAAGTGCCCTGTGAAGAATAACTGCCTTTTCGGCTATTTTTCACTCCCGGTTTTTTTTATCCAGCAGTGAATACATGATAAATTTGGTATTGGTCACAAAATAGCGCCGAAATAGCTTTGCCGGCTCCTGCATTAACCGGTACAGCCACTCCAGGCCGATCCTCTGGATCCACTTGGGTGCGCGCTGCACGGTCCCCGCATGGAAATTGAAACCAGCGCCGACGCCCGCCATGACGCCGCAAAGTTTTCCTTCGTGCCGCGCCATCCAGTTTTCCTGCTTCGGCGCGCCGAGGCCGATCCAGATGATATCTGCACCGGAAGCATTGATCCGCTCGATATCCGCCGCGTCTTCTTCCGGAGTCAGTTCCCGGAAAGGCGGCGAGTACATCCCTTTAATGACGATCCCGGGGTAATTCTCTTTCAGCTTTTTATGCAGCTGCTCCAGAGTCTCCGGCGTCGAGCCGTAAAAATAATGGGTCAGCTTGCCGTCCATGGTATCGAGGAACATCTTGTCCATGAAGTCCGGACCGGCCACCCGGCGCGC
This sequence comes from Lachnospiraceae bacterium, assembly GCA_017449745.1. Classification (GTDB taxonomy): domain Bacteria; phylum Bacillota; class Clostridia; order Lachnospirales; family Lachnospiraceae; genus CAG-791. The sequence goes on along the minus strand of JAFTFD010000256.1, from coordinate 4,949 downwards.
CTTGCCAAATCCCCTTCTCTGCTGGGTCCTCGCGACCGGCATGCCGTCCGCAAAGGTAAACGCGGCGCCGTTCTGCACCTTTCTGTAATCCTCATTTTCGCGGCTCATTACTGTCGTGTGCACGTTGCAGAAGCAGAGGTATTTCCCCCGCAGCTGCCCGATGTGCTTGCGGATATACATGACAGCGGAGTCCACATTTGCCACGGTGAAATTGACGCCGAGGATCCGGCATCGCGTGCGCAGCGCGGGGTACAGGGCCGCCCGATAGACGCCGAAGGGCTCGATCAGGTTCTCTGTATAATCATCCTCGTAGCTGGAGAGGGCGAGATAAGCATCGACACCGATCTTCTCGAACCAGTGCATGACTTCGTTGAGCTCTTCCGGTTTTGAGTAGGGCAGGTAAACGAACGCCTCTGTAAACGCATGGGATTCCGCTCTCATCGCGCTGAGGGTCTGCCGGTCGTCCGTGATCGGGACGCCGCTGAGGACATCTCCCTGGCGGCTGCAGTCAAGAAGCGCCATGCCTGCTATTTCCATATCCTCGTTCAGCGCGCTCTGCATGTGCTGCACGGCGATCTTGGAGAGATACGAAACCGTGACGATCAGGACTCTGCGGGAGGCCGCCTTTGCCCTGGCATACCTGATCATTTCCCTGCGGCAGAGCATACGTAGGATATAATCTACGAGTATACTGATAATGTAATAATATCCCAGCACGAGACGCGAAATGCGGGCTGCCGTGTGTGAGAGGTACAGAACGCCTATGATTCCGATGATCACTATGGTCTGGTTTTTGACCACACGGACCAGGTTATCGGCCGGATCCTTTTTCATCAAAAAGGCAGCCCCGTCCGTCCTCTCCCTGTAAAGATACAGGATCACCAGAAACAACACCATGGAAGAGAGCAGCAAATAATAGATCTGTTGCTGCCATTGTTCCCCATTGCTGCCGTAGCGAAGCCGCAGCGCTGCCATAAAGGACAGGCTGGACGCCATAAGATCCGTCAGCAGAAGAATCCGGCTCCTTATTTTTGTCTCCCTGTTTCTGTCGTTCATTCCGTCTTTTCCTTAATGCCGAAGCACTACTTACTGTTTAATTTCAAAAAACAGCAGGGAAGCCCCTGCTGTTACACTGAAAATTTTAGCTGCGTTACTGTTGTGCAGGTTCCTGCCTGTTCGGTCCTCTGAAGTTATCTGTCAGTGAAGAGATGCATAGGCAGTCAGCGTCTCTTCATCCCACTCGGCTTTCATCACGTAATCCTGTTCAAAGGACTCCAGTTCCGCCACATAGGAGTCGTACTCCACGAAATCATGATAATCAGCGATCTGGGAGAGCTGGTAGGTCTGCAGATAAAGCGAATCTGTGACGATCACACAGGTCTGAAACGCGTCCTGCGGAAGCGGATAACGCATGAGTTCCCCGGTCCTTGTGATCGCGTATGATTCAATTGGAAGAATATAGTCATCCGGCAGTAATCCGGCATCCTTAAGTTCTGTATAATGCTCCCGATAATACCCATGATCCAGCAGGGCCGCAACCGCGTTTCTGGAATAGGCGCCTTTTAATATATCTCTGTAGCGAACATCTTTCAGCAGTTTGGAGGACTGCATACTGGTATACCCCTGCCTGGGCACATTTGCCTGATCCGCATAAATAGCCGCCAGGGCATCGTATACCTCTTTCGTATCAGCCACATTCAGCTGAGGTGCTGCAGGATCCATTACGGCTGTATCTGCCGTTTCTCCTGCAGGCAGATCTGTTCCTGCGATTTCTGTGCCGACACTGTCCTGTAAAACAACAGACTCCGTCTCATCGGCTGCCGGAAGCGCTTCCAGTGCCTGGCTATCGGGAAGCTCTGCACTCTCTGCCGCTCTTGCCTCCTGCACGGGTGCCATAACCGCGATAAGCAGCACTGCAGACAGCGCTGCCATTATTCTGTTTTTTGTAAACTTCACATTTTTCATAGCTATTGCCCGGAACATGATCGCAAACTGCACTGCGTTCTGTTCTGCCTGTTCCAATTTTGAAAAAACAGAATCAAAAACATTTTTATTATAACACAATGTTGCATTCCTAACAGCTTTTTTTGTATCATATGATGCGGAGCAAGGGTTACAGGATCCTCCACCAAATGAGCAAAATGCATCTGTGCAGCAGATGATCCATGCGTGAATAATATCCAGAAAGAAAAGTAGTTTTTATGAAAGAAACAGCAACTATCAAAGAGTATCTTCGTATCGCCAGACTTGACCACTGGATCAAGAACAGTTTTATCCTTCCGGGCGTCGTCTTCGCGATCCTTCTCACCGGCCGTCCTGCGAGCGCCTCGTTTTTCATTCTGCTCGTGTGCGGTTTTTTTTCCACGTGCTGCATTGCCTCGGCAAACTACGTGATCAATGAGTGGCTCGACGCGCCGTATGACCGCTTCCACCCGACGAAAAAATTCCGTCCTGTCGTCGCCGGAAACATGCAGTTCCGCTGGGTAATGGCGGAGTATGCGCTTTTTACTGCCGTGGGCCTTCTGCTCGCCATCCCGGCCGGTCACCGCTTCCTGTTCACGGAGCTCTGGCTTCTCGTCATGGGAATCCTTTACAACGTGAAGCCTTTCCGCACCAAGGACATCCCTTATCTGGACGTGATCTCCGAATCTGTCAACAACATGATCCGCCTGCTCCTCGGATGGTTTCTTGTCACTCAGAGCGCGCTGCCGCCCTCAAGCCTTCTGCTTGGCTACTGGATGGGTGGTGCCTTCCTGATGGCCGTGAAGCGTTTCTCCGAGTATCACATGATCGGCGATCCCAAAACCGCCGGGCTGTACCGCCGCTCCTTCGCCTATTACACAGAGGCGACGCTGATGGCCTCCGCCGTCTTCTACGCACTGGTATCTACCTTCTGCGTCGGCGTATTCCTGATCAAATACCGGATCGAGTATCTCATCACGATCCCGTTCATTTTCCTTCTGTTCTCTTACTACGTCCGGATGTCCTTCGACAAGGACTCCCCCGCGCAGAAGCCGGAAAAGCTCTACCGCGACAAAAAGCTCCTCGGCCTCTGCCTTGTCGTCATCATCGTCTTCATCATCGCCACCATGTGCGATATACCTCTTCTCGATGTACTCATCTCCGACGAACTCATCCGCATCGGCGGAAATTGATCCCGGGGACGTTTCCCGGGTTCAAAACCGCCGCGCGGTCAGATCAGGTATCTGCAGATATCCACGGTCGCGAAGGCGTTGATCGTCAGCAGGATCAGGTGCGATATGTATCCATAGCGGTCCGAGACCGCATCCGCATCCCCGTGCACCGCCGGAATCGAGCCGCGGTGCGTCCTGCCGCTGACCGCCCACAGGAGGAGGATCGGCAGGAACGCGAGCATATATCTTCCCTGGATGACGAGGATCATCGTGTCCCCGACCGGCGTCCAGGTTGCGTACATGGTTGCCATGACCAGGCCGATTCCCAGCACGCTCACCGCTGCAAAAATAAGTGTGGTCCTGATCCCCTTCAAGGATTCGATCATCCCTGTATTCATTACGATGCAGGCCAGCAGCAGCAGAATCAGTATCATCACGATCTGCGCTGTGCGGATATCGAGCAGTCCGAGATAGTCTCCCGTCATGGATCCGGTCCAGCCTTCCGCTTTGAGCACTGCCGTCCGGATCACTGCAAAAACAGTCTCGACCGGGTGCGCCAGCGCATATCGGATCTGCCTTCCCGCATCATAGTTCTCGCCATAGCTGATGAGGTATCCGCTGTAAAGCCTCGTCACAAACAGGCTGATTCCCAGCGGCAGTCCCATCATAAAAATCTTCCGGATCCTGTTCTTCCAGCCCCCGCCGACCTTCTCCCCGGGAATCAGCAGCACCAACAGCACGATCACAAAATAGACCGTCTTGCACAGCGCCGCCACAGTGCCCGCTATAATCAGGACCAGCCTTTCCTTAAATCCGACCTTCTCCTTTGCCGCCGCGCAGTACAGAACATATGCGAGATAGAAAAATACCGCCGCATTCGTCAGGGAATCCGAAGACATCGACATTCCTTCCTGCAGCGTGATCGGCATCATCATGACCGCAAAGAGAAGCTCTTTTCCAAACGGCATCTTTTTCAGTGCCGTGAGGTACAGCGCCAGCGTCGAAAGCCAGCCGGCCGCCCTGCCAGCATAAAAGATCGCCTGTACATTTCCGGTAAAATATCTTGCCGCCTTGACCCCGATCACCTGCGGAATATAGCAGACGGGCGAATACAGCGCCGTATTCGGGAATGCGACTTCGGTAACATCATTCCAGTCGATCACTGCCCCCGGATCAGAAATGCGCTGCACCGCTGCCGGAAGCACATCCCCGGGAATTCTCTCCGCCCCCGTAAATCCGGCAAAAATACCTCCGCACGATATCTCTAATACACGGTAAAAATGACTGCTCTCATCCGGCACCATGCCCAGGGGCATCACCACCAGCATCGCCGTTCCGGCAGTCAGCAGCATTGCCGCATAAATTATGCCTCTGCGAACGCCATAGATCTCCATGATCGCCAGCAGCATAAAGGCACAGGTAAAAATACATGCCGTCAGCAGCCCGGTGCGTGACTCCATCACCTGATCCAGACTATACTGTGCAAAGACCGCCAGCAGCATTGCCGCAATCGCCACAATGCCAGCCGTCTTTCCCATATCTTTGCCTGAAACAAGCGAAACGATCATCAGCAGCCCGAGGCACCATGCCGCCGCCCGCAGCAAAAATACCAGCAGGTTCGCAGCGGACGCAATTCCTTCCCGCAGGGCACTGTAATGCAGGATCGTCACCGGTTCCGTCGTTCCCGCCAGGCACTCGATTCCGACCGTGCCTTCCCCGGAAGGCATAATGAGGAACTGGTACTCCGCCCCGTCCTCCAGAACTATCCCGAGCGGCATCGTATAAATATCAAACGGCTGCCTCGGAAACAGATCC